>NZ_JBWGQW010000099.1:0-2694 GCF_056332225.1 Thermus sp.
GGGGAGGAGCCCCCTCCCCTCGGGGCCCTCCTCTTGGCCCTCCCCGCGCTCCTCGTTGCCCTCTTAGCCGGCCATTTTCTGGGGGCGAAACCGTGAGGCATGAAGTGCTTGACCACATCCTTTTCGCCACCCGGGCCCGGCCCTCGGGCCCGGGGCGTTGGCAAGGGCTTTGCCCGGCCCATGAGGACCGTACTCCCTCCCTCTCCATCCGCCTCACCCCCGAGGGTACGATCCTCCTCCATTGCTTTGCCGGGTGCCCTACGGAAAGCGTTTTGGCGGCCTTGGGCCTGGAGTGGAAGGCCCTCTTTCCCGAGGGAAGGGAGTGGAGGCCCTACGCTCCTTGGGCCTTTACCCCGGTCTACCGGGCAAAGCCAAAGCCGGATGGGGCCCTGAGGGGAAGGCTTGAGCGCCTTTGGGCCCAGGCCATTCCTTTGGACCGGAGGGGGGCAGAGGTGGGGAGGAGGTACCTCGAGGCCCGGGGCCTGAGCCTCGAGGCCGTCCTCCCCGGCCTCCAGAACCTGAGGCTTCACCCTGGCCTGGAGTACCGGGAGGAGGGGAAGGTCCTGGGAGTCCTCCCCGCCCTCCTGGCCCGGGTGGAGCACCCCCAGCACGGCCTGGTGGCCCTTCACCGCACCTATCTGGCCCCCGATGGAAGGGGGAAGGCCGCCGTGCCCAGCCCCAAGAAGCTCACCCGCCCGGTCTTTGAGGGGGCCACCGTAGGGGCGGCCATTCGGCTTTACCCCCTCGAGGGGGAGGCCCTGGCCCTCAGCGAGGGGATAGAAACCGCCCTGGCCGTACGGGAGGCCTCGGGCTACCCGGCTTGGGCCACGGTGAGCGCCGGGGGGCTTGAGCGGGTGCTGGTGCCCGAGGGGGTGAAGGGGGTCCTTATCGCCGCTGACCACGACCGGGCCGGGGTGGAAGCGGCCTATGCCCTGGGGAAGCGCCTCCTCCTCCAGGGCCTCAAGGTGAGCGTGGTTTATCCCCACCAGGAGGGCAAGGACTGGCTTGATGTGCTCAAGGGCGCTAAGGAAGAGGCCCTTAGCGCCCGGTAAAGGGGTAGCGGCATGGACAAGAAGAGTCTAACCGATGAGCTCAACCGCCTCCGTTCCCCGGAGAACCTTTCGCCCGATGACCTCCCTGAGCCCACCCCTCTGGAAGAACTGACCGGAGAGGAGCTTCCCCCCTTCCCCGGAGGGGTCCTTCCCGAGGCCCTAGAGGGCTTTCTCAAGCCCTTTAGTGAGCGCCTGGCCGTTCCCTACGATGTGCCCGCCATGACCGCCTTGGGCCTGGCCTCGGGCCTCTTGGCGGGGAGGTACAAGGTGAGGCCGGACCCCCTCAATCCCCCCTGGGAGGAGGGGACCAACCTTTGGGTTGCCGTCATAGCCCCCACCGGGACCAAAAAGAGCGCCGTCCTCAACACCCTGGCCCGGCCCCTCTACGAGCTTGAGCAGGCCTTTCACGAGGACTTTGAGGCAAAACGCCGCGTATGGGAGCTTGAGCGGGAAGCGTGGAAGGCCAAGAAGCCCGAGGAGCGGGGCCCCGAGCCCGAGGAGCCTAAGCCCTGGAGGGTGGTGGTGGAGGATGCCACCAAAGAAGCCCTGGTGCGGGTCCTTCAGGTGAACCGGGGTCTGGTGGCCGTGTTTGACGAGCTCAAGGGCCTCTTCGCTTCCTGGCAAAGGGTGGACCGGGCCGCCGACCGGGCCTTCTGGCTAAAGGCTTACTCTGGTGGCTACCACAGGGAGGACCGCATGAGCAGGGAAACCTCCCCCCTGAGGGAGCCCGCCCTGGCCGTGGTGGGCTTTGTTCAGCCCGGGCCATTCCGCCAAATCGTGCTCAAGGCCCTGGAGGAAGGGGAGGAGGCCGATGGGCTTCTCCAGCGCTTCATCCTGGTCCAGGGGGGCCTCACGGCCTGGCCGGAGAAGCGCCCCGAGGTGGGAAGCCAGGCTTATCACGCCTACCAGGCCTTCATGAAGGGGCTTTGGCGCGAGCCCCAAGCCCCTCCCGTGGTCCTGACCTTTGACCCCGAGGCGCAAAAGCTTTGGTACGAGTGGGAGGACGAGGTAGAGCGGGAGCTTCGCAACGAGGACCTTCCCGAGGCTTGGAGGGGCTACCTGGGCAAGCGCCTCGGGCTCACCGCCCGGCTGGCGGGGGTCCTGAGCGTGCTTTGGAAGGAGGGGGGCCTCATCTCCGAGGACAGCCTCTTGCGGGCCATCTCCCTGGTGGAGTGGGCGGAAGCCCACGCCAAGCGCGTGTGGAGGAGGGCCCGGGTGGGGGATGTGTCTAAGCTGGTGCGGGTGGCCGCAAAGCTTTTGGAAAGGGCTAGGCGGGGAACTCTTCCCAAGGAGCTCAATCCGAGGTGGGTGGTTAGGCAAGGCTTTGCTGGGGTAGAAACCCCAAAGGACGCCTACAAGATGCTCCGGGCCCTGGAGAGGGAGGGGTGGCTTTTGCCCGTGTATCACCCCCGGACCCCAACCTGGACCCTCAACCCCCGGTTGCTCACTCAAGCTCAGGCCTGAGGGCCCTCTACGCCGGGGCCGTCCCCAAGGGGCGGCTTTTTGCTTTGACCGGTCAGGGGTCTAGGGAAAGGGAAAGTGGGGGTCAGAATCGCCGCGTAAGGAAGTGTCGGGTGAAGTGTCGGGTTAGCCCGACACTCGGGTTTGCGTCCTGGAGGGCAAAAGTGGCCCAAGTGTCGGG
>NZ_JBWGQW010000100.1:0-2511 GCF_056332225.1 Thermus sp.
TGACCCCGGTGTCCATGATTGACTGGCGGCCCATCGGGAAGGGGACGGCGGGCCCCATCGCCCTTAGGCTTCGGGAGGTCTACCTCGAGGCCGCCACCGGGCGGCGGCCCGAGTACGAGGGCTGGCTCACGTACGTTACTTCCTGAGCCAGTCGGCGAGCACCTTTTGGTAGAGCTCCGGGTCCAGGCGGGGTTTTTCATAAAGCCCCGCCTTCAGCCTCTGCCGCTGGGCCTCAAAGAGGATCACGGCGGCGGCCACGGACACGTTCAGGCTCTGGACCATCCCCAGCATGGGAATCTTGATGGCCCCGTCCGCCAGGGCCAGGGCCTCCTCGGAAACCCCCCACTTCTCCGCGCCGAAGAGGACGCAGGTGGGCTCCGTGTAGTCCACCTCCCGGAAGTCCTGGGCGTCCTCCCTAAGGGCCGTGGCGTAGACCCGGAAGCCCCGCTCCTTCAGGTACCGGAAGGCTTCCTGGATGCCCTCGTGCACCCGCAGGTAGACCCACTTGTGGCTCCCTCCGCTCGTCTCGTTGAAGGTGGGCACCCCGCCCGTGGGGTTCACGGCGTGGGCCTCGAGGACCCCCACGGCGTCGCAGGTGCGCAGGATGGCCGAGAGGTTGTGGGGCTTGTGCACGTTCTCCAGGAGGACGGTGAGGTCGGGCTGCCGCCTCCTTAGGACTTCCTCTATCTTTTGCCTTCGCGCCTCGGTGCGTTCCCTCATGGGGCAAGCTCCCTGAGCCTCTGGATCAAGGGCTTGAGGACCTCCCGCTTGAGCTTAAGCGCCTGCCGGTTCACCACGAGCCTCGCCGTGGAGCGGGCGAGGACCTCCACCTCAATAAGCCCCGCCGCCCTCAGGGTGGCCCCGGTTTGCACCACGTCCACCACGGCGTCGGCGAGGCCCGTGACCGCGGCGAGCTCAATGTTCCCGGAAAGCTCCACCACGTCCGCCGCCCAGCCCCTTTCCTTGAGGAGCCTCGCGGTGAAGGTGGGGTACTTGGTGGCGATGCGGCGGATGGGCCCCGTGTCCCCGGGGCGCCTTATGAGGGAGAGCCTGCAGGCCCCGAAACCCAGGTCCACGGGCTCAAAAAGGTCCCGCCCCGAGTCCAAAAGCACGTCCTTGCCCACCACCCCGATCTCGGCGATCCCCAGGTCCACGTAGACGGGGACGTCCTTGTTGCGGAGCTCCAGAAGGGCCACGCCCCCCTCCTTCCCGTGGAGGAGGGTCCTTTCCCCTTCCACCTCGGGGAGGTCCAGCCCGGCCCGCCTCAGGGCCTCGTAGGCCTCCTGGAACATCCGCCCCTTGGGCAGGGCCACGGTGAGGGAAAAGCGCCTCATTCCACCCTCCAAAGCTCCTCCCCCCGGGCGAGGAAGGGGATGCCGCGCCTTTTGGCGTAGGCCAGGGGGTCCTCCCCGTGGAAAAGCTCCGTGCGCCTCTCCCGGGCGAAGCGGCGAAGGGCCTTTAGGTCCAGGGCCAGGACCTCGGGGGCCGCCTCCTCCTGGGGGGGCTTGAGGGCCTCGAGGAGCCTCTCCACCCCCAGGGCGAAGCCCGCGGCCTTGGGGAGGAGGGCCCCGTCGTACCGCCCGCCCCCGAGGAGGGGGAGGCCGAAGCCCGGGGTGTAGGCCCGGAAGAAGATCCCCGAGTAGTACTCGTAGCGCCGGGCCATGCCCAGGTCCAGGAGGACGGGCCTCCCCAGGAGGTCCAGGGTCCTCTCCAGCTCCTTCAGGGCCTCCCGGGCCTTGGGGGGAAGGGGGAGGCTTCGCGCTTCCTTAAGAACCTCCTCCCCCCCGTAGAGGTCGGGGAGGGCGAGGAGGGCCCGCCTCGCCTCCTCGGGGACGGGGCTTTGCGCGAGAAGCCCCTTCAGCTCGGGCAGGTTCTTGCGGTGGACGGCCTGCTGCACCCGCTTCTGCAGGGCCTCAGGAAGCCCCGAGGCCCGAAGCACCTCCCCCACGAGGCTCGGGAGGCCCACCTCCACCACGCCCTCCACCCCGAGGGCCTCGAGGGCGGCGAAGGCGAGCTCAAGCACCTCGGCGTCCGCCAAGGGCCCCGTGGCCCCCAAGAGCTCCAGGCCCACCTGGGTGTACTCCCTCAGGCGCCCAAGCTCCGCGTCCGCCTCCCGAAGCCAAAGGGCCCCGGCGTACTGGAAGCGGTGGACCCCCTCCCCCAGGTGGGCCCGGAGGAGCTTGGCGAGGAGGGTGGTGAACTCGCTCCTTAAGGAGAGCACTTCCCCCGTCTTGTCCACCAGCTTGAAGGCCCTTTCTGCCAGGGGGTGGTCGGGGTCGTAAAGCTCCAGGGCGGGAAGCTCCACGGGCTCGTAGCCGTGGCGCCGGAAGAGGTCCTGGAGCTTCCCCACCGCCTCGGCCTTGAGCCGGGCCTCGGGGGGCAGGAGGAAGCGGGTGCCCTCGGGGATCATGGCCTAGACCCGGGGCAGGGTGATGCCCTTCTGCCCCTGGTACTTGCCCTTGCGGTCCCGGTAGGTGACCTCGGGGCGGGGGCCTTCCAGGAAGAGGAGCT
>NZ_JBWGQW010000101.1:0-2406 GCF_056332225.1 Thermus sp.
CCACGTGGACTGGCTGGAAACCCAGCGGGAGCTCCTCCAGCAGATGGGCCTGGCCAACTACCTGCAGTACCTGGCGGGGGCGGCGGACTGACGATGCCCCTTGCTGGCGACGCCTCCGGGACGGGCTAGGCCACCGGGGCCTCGAGGTGCTTGCGGGCCCAGCGCTCTATGGCGGCGATGACCGCCTCCAGCTCCCGCCCCGCCTCGGTGAGGCTGTAGCGGGTCTTGGGGGGCATGTAGGACTCCACCTGCTTCGCTGTGGGCGTGCTGGGAGATCATGCGGATGAGCTGCCTGCGGTACTCCGCGGGCATCCAGTCGCCGGGTTCAATCTTCTCCCCCCGGGCAATCCGGGCCTCAAACTCCTCTAGCCTCTCCTGGTAGCCCGGGTCCTCGGGGTAGCCGATCCTAAGCTTCACCATCCTCGCCTCCTTCCTCGCTGTGTTCCCCTTCCGGGGAAGCAGCCACGCCAAGGGCCTTGAGGACCAGCTTGGCGTAAGCTTCCGAGAGTTCCTCTAGGGAGAGGGGACCGTCGGGCCGGTACCACTGGTAGGTCCAGTTGAGGGCGGAAAGGACGAAGAGGGTGGCGAGCCGCACGCTTTCCACCCGGAACACCCCCGCCCGCACCCCCTCCTCCACCACGGCCTGGACGCCTTCCTCGTAGCGGCGCCTCAGGGCCTTGGCCTCCTCGAGGAGGGGAGGGGAGAGGTGCTTCCACTCGTGGAAGAAGACCGTGGCCCGGGGAAGCTCCTCGGCGATGACCCGCAGGTGGCCCTTGACGAGGGCCTTCATCCGGTCCACGGGGCTCCCCTGGGGAAGGCTTTCCAGCACCTTCTGAAACCTCTCCGCCGCCTGGCGCACCACCTCCAAGAGGAGCTCCTCCTTGGACTGGATGTAGGCGTAGAGGCTTCCGCCCTGGAGGTTCAGGTGGCGGGCGAGTTCCCGCATGCTGGTGGCGTGGTAGCCCCTCTGGCTGAAGAGGTGGCCGGCGATGGTGAGGATCTGGTTGCGGCGGTCCATGGCTAACGGTCGTTTGTTAGGTTAGCACAACCTGGGCGAAAGGACAAGAGTCCCTCTCCCCTTCGGCCCTAGGCGCCTAGAGCTCGGGGAGCCTCGAGGCCGCCTCCTTGAGGCGCTCCCGGGAGGCGTGGAGGTAGATCTGGGTGGTGGCGATGGACTCGTGGCCCAGGAGGTCCTTCACCGCGTCCAGCTCCACGCCACGCTCCACGAGGAGGGTGGCGTAGGCGTGGCGGAGCTTGTGGGGGGTGAAGCGCCTGGGGTCCAGGCCCGCCCTCAGGGCGGCCTCCCGGAACTTGGCCTCCACCCAGCGGGCTGAGGGAATATGGCCCCGGCGCCTTCCCTGAAGAAACGTGAAAATCGGCACATTCCCCTGGGGCGGGCCCAGCTCCAGAAGAGCCCCCTGGGCCGTGCGGGAAAGGGGCACGAGCCTTTCCTTGTTGCCCTTGCCCACCACCCGCACCGCCACGGGGTGGCCGCCCTCGAGGACCAGGTTCCGCCCCTTCAAGGAGAGGGCCTCGGAGATGCGCAGGCCCGTGCCGTAGAGAAAGCGGGCTAGGGCGACCAGAAGGCGGGCCTCCTTCTCCTCCGAGAGGGCCTCGAGGAAGCGCCTAAGCTCCTCGGGGGCCGGGTGCAGGGGAAGCCGCCTTCCCGCCTTGGGGCGGCCGATGCCCTCGGTGGGGTCCAGGACTTCCTCCCCCCGGATTTCCCGCAGGTAGCGGTAGTAGCTCCGGAGGGCGGCGAGAAACCCCTGCACCCGCCGCGGGGCCCAGCGCTTGGCGATGAGCAGGGCCCGCACCGCCTCGGGGCCCGGGGGAAAGCCCTCCTCCTCCAGGAAGCGGAGCCACAGGGAGAGGTCCTGGAGGTAGCGCCGCACCCCCCGGGCCGAGTAGCCCCGCTCCAAGAGAAGGTATTCCGCATAGGGGGCCAGGTCCCCAAGGACCTTTTCGGGCTTTCTAACACCGATGGTTTTCCAGATGATGGTGGAACCGTCCGGCGGGACCATGGGGGCATTATACATGCGCGAAAGGTGCATTTCGCGCAGGGAAGGGGAGGGAAATCCAAAAAGCGCCCTCCCCGAGCCCTTTCAAGACCAGGGGGCCTAAGGGCCCCACGGGGGAAAGCGGGAGGTGGAGAAAGCATGAAAGCGGTGCTTGTTCTTTTCAAAAACAACAAAATTATGCGGCGTGTCAAGCGCTTCCCCGACTGGAAGACCTACGAGCGCTTCCTTGAAGGTCTAGCCCGGGGGCGGTGGGCCAGGGTTTACAACCCCGAGGGGGCGCGGGGGAGCGATAACGCCCCCCATTTGAATGGGGGGATACATGGGGGTGGCGGTACGTGGTGGCCACCAGGCGCCACGCCCCGGACGGCGCTCACCTGGGGAAGGAGGC
>NZ_JBWGQW010000102.1:0-2354 GCF_056332225.1 Thermus sp.
AAGCCAAGGCCATAAGGCCTCTCTAGGCCTTCTTTCCCGGGGCCCCCAGGCTGGCGCAAGCCAGCCTGGGGTGGTATAAGTCTGGCCTCAGCCGGAGACGGCCCTTAGGAATGAGGGTTGATGCGGATGCTCGGCCCCATGGTGCTGGTCACGTAGACCGAGCGGAGGAAGGTGCCCCGGGCCGCCTCGGGCTTGCTGGCCTCGAGGGCCCGGAGGAAGGCCCGGATGTTGTCCGCGAGCTTCTCGGCGGGGAAGCTCGCCTTGCCCACGGGGGCGTGGATGGCCCCGGTCTTGTCGTTGCGGAACTCAATCCGCCCCGCCTTGATCTCCCGGATGATCTCCCCGATGTTGAACCCCACGGTCCCCGCCTTGGGGTTGGGAAGGAGGCCGCGGGGGCCCAGGATCCGGCCCAGCTTGGAGCCCACGGCCCCCATCACGTCCGGGGTGGCCACCACGGCATCAAAGTCCATCCAGCCGTCCAGGATCTTCTGGATGATCTCCTCCCCGCCCACGTAATCGGCCCCCGCCTCCTCCGCCTCCTTGATCTTCTCCCCCTTGGCGATGGCCAGAACCCGCACCTGCTTGCCCAGGCCGTGGGGCAAGGAGACGGTGCCGCGGACGTTCTGGTCGGACTTCCGGGGGTCAATGCCGAGCTTGGCGTGGACCTCCACGGTCTCGTCAAACTTGGCCGTGGCCAGCTCTTTGACCAGGGCCGCGGCCTCGTCAATGGTGTAGACCTTGGCGGGGTCCACCTTCTCCAGGAGGGCGCGGTAGCGCTTGCCGTGCTTAGGCATCCTTCACCTCCGGCATTCCCACCACCTCCACCCCCATGGACCGGGCCGAGCCCGCGATCATGCGGGCGGCGGCCTCGAGGTCGGTGGTGTTCATGTCGGGAAGCTTCTGCTTGGCGATTTCCCGCACCTGCTCCCAGGTGATCCGGCCCACCTTCTCCCTGCCCGGCTTCTGGGCCCCCTTCTCCAGGCCCGCCGCCTTTCGGATGAGGTAGCTTGCGGGCGGGGTCTTGGTGACGAAGGTGAAGGAGCGGTCGGCGTAGATGGTGATCTCCACGGGGACGATGGCGTCCCCCATGTTGGCCGTGGCGGCGTTGAAGGCCTTGACGAACTCCATGATGTTGGCCCCGTGCTGGCCCAAGGCCGGGCCCACCGGGGGCGCGGGCGTGGCCTTGCCCGCGGGTAGCTGCAGCTTCACTACGGCAACGATCTTCTTCATGTTTTCCTCCTAGGCTCCCCCCAAGTTAGGGGTGCAAACGCCCTTAGGCCCTGACCACCTGGGAGAAGTCCAGCTCCACAGGGGTCTCGCGCCCGAAGATGGTGACCATGACCTTGACCTTGCCCTTTTCCGGATTGATCTCGGTCACGGTCCCGGTAAAGTCGGCGAAGGGGCCGGAGACCACCCGCACCTGGTCCCCTTCCCGGAAGGCCACCTGGGCCTTGGGGGCCTCCTTCTTTCCCAGAAGGCCCGAGACCTCGAGGATGTGGCGCACCTCATCGGGGGAAAGGGGGACCGGGCGGTTGCCCGCGCCCACGAAGCCGGTGATCCCGGGGGTACCCCGCACCACCTCCCAGGCCTCGTTGGGCTCCTCCTCGTCCCCGAGGTCCATCTGCACGAAGAGGTAGCCAGGGAAGAGCTTCCGCTTGACCACCTCCTTCTTGCCCCCTTCGCGCACCTCCACCACCTCCTCCGTGGGGATGAGGACCTGGAAGATCTTGTCCTCCATGCCGAAGGCCTTCACCCGCTTTTCCAGGTTGGCCTTGGCCTTTTCCTCCTGCCCCACGTAGGTGTGGACCGCGTACCATTCAATGCTCATCGCAAGAGCCCTATGAGGAAGCGGAAGACCAGGTCGTAAAGCCCCAGGATCACCATGAACACGGCGGTGAAGACCAGGATGGCCTGGGTGCCCTCAACGATCTGCTCCCGCGTGGGCCAGGTAACCCGGGCAAGCTCCGCCCGGGCCTCCTGGAAGTAGCGGACGATGCGCCCCAGCATCAGATCTTCACTTCCTTGTGCACGGTGTGCTTATCGCACCAGGGGCAGTACTTTCGGAGTTCCAGCTTGGAGGGAGTGTTGCGCTTGTTCTTCTCGGTGGCGTAGTTGCGGCGCTTGCACTCCGTGCACTCCAAGAGAACCTTGATGCGGACCTCGCTGGCCATGCCTTACCTCCCTTGGGGCGGGGGAGGAAGCCCTCCCCCCGGGCCTCACTCCAGGATCTTGGTGACCACGCCGGCGCCCACGGTGCGCCCACCCTCCCGGATGGCGAAGCGGAGGCCCTCCTCCAAGGCCACCGGCTTGATGAGCTCCACCGTGAAGGTCACGTTGTCCCCAGGCATCACCAT
>NZ_JBWGQW010000103.1:0-2351 GCF_056332225.1 Thermus sp.
GGCTCTTTCCCCGGAGAAGGTCTTCCTCGGTGAAGGCGAAGGGGTTCTCCGCGAAGCCCCCTTCGGGCTTGAGGCCCAGGCGCACCTCGGGGTTCAGGTTCTCCCCGAAGGGCACCCGCTCGGGGGGCACCTCCACCTTGAGGGGGCTTTCCCGAAAGGCCTTGACCTTGGGCTGGTCCCACATCCAGCCGCAGGCGGAGAGGAGGGGGAGGAAGAGGAGCCAAAGCCTAAGTACCCCACCGCGGCCAAAGCCGCGGTGGGGGCCCCAAAAGAGCTTTCCTAAAGCCAAAGCTTGGGCATCCCGTGTTGCGAAGCCAAGGTGTGGGCACTTAGCCACGGCGTACCTCCTCCACCTCCGCCCCGAGGCCCTCCAAGAGGGCCCGGGTGGCCTCGAGGTCAAACCGGGGGTCCGAGGCGTAGACGAAGGAGGGCGGGCCGGTCCACCAGGGCCTCAAATGTCCCCCCTCCTCGGGGGAGGGGCCTTTGCGCCTAACGGAGGACCACCCCGGGCTGGACCCTCAGGGCCCGGGCCAAGGGAAGAAGGGCGGAAAGGAAGGTGGCGAGAAGGCTCGCCCCGCTTACCTGCAAAAAGTCGGATGCCCGCATCTCCACGGGGAGGTGGGTGAGGAAGTAAAGCTCCCCCGGCAGGCCCACCGGGCGCCAGGAGAGGTAGAGGCAGAGGAGGTAGCCCAGGAGGTTCCCCAGGGCCACCCCTCCCAGGCCCAAAAGCGCCCCTTCCCAGGCGAAGACCATCCCCACGGTGAGCCTCGAGGCCCCCATGGCCCGGAGGAGGGCGATCTCCGGGACCTTTTCCACCACCTTGAGCACCAAGAGGTTGGCCACCCCCAGGGCGGCCACGGCCACGATGAGGAAAATCAGGAGGCCCAGGACCCGCTTCTGCAGGTAAAGCTGCTCCAGAAGGGTGCGTTGGGTGTCCTGCCAGGCCTGGGGAAAGAAGCGGGTGCCCGCCAGGGCCTGCCCCACCTCCTTGGCCCGCCAGGGGTCCTTGAGGCGCACCTGGTAGCCCTGGGCCTTCATCCCGGAAAGGCCCTCCACCGTGGCCAGGTCCACGAAGGCGTATCCCGAGTCCAGAAGGTAGTTCCCCGTGCGGAAGGAACCCAGCACCTTCAGGCGCAGCCGCTCCTGGGTGGCCGAAAGGGCGGTGAGGGACTCCCCCGGGTAGACCCCAAGGCTCTGCGCCAGGGCCGCCCCCAGGTAGATCCCCCCCGGCGCAAGCCTCAGGCCGAGCTCCGGGTAGAGGGACTCCCCTCCCTCCCCCAGGCCTACCAGGGTGGCGAAGTCCACCCCCGGCCCCCTGGCCCCCTCGGCCGGGCGCACCAAAAGGGCCTTGGTGGCGGCGAAGGGGGCGCTGGCCTCCACCTCGGGGTGGGGAGGCAAGGGGGGAAGCCCCTCCCCCAGGCGAAAGAGGACCAGGTGGGGGTAGGCCTTCAAGGTGGCCCGCACCAGGCCGCTGGTGAAGCCGTTGGCGAGGGAAAGGGCCGCCAGGAGCACCGCCACCCCCACCCCCACCCCTCCCAAGGCCAGGGCGGTCTGCAGGGGGCGGCGCCTCAAGTGGGCCAGGGCCAGAAAGAGGGCGAACCGCACGCTCCTTAGGATACGGGGTCTAGCGCCTGGGGTACTCCACCACCTCTAGCCGCACCAGGCGGCGGCCGAAGCGCAAGGCGGTAGCCCGGTCCGGAAGCCACACGTCCACCTTCTCCCGCATCCTGGGGTGCATCACGTCGGCCACCACGAAGAGGCGCTCGGCGAAGAGGTAGTCAAACTGCCCCCGGCCCCGGCCGTAGACCGAGCCTAGGTCCACGAGGCGCACCTTGGTCCCGTAGGGGAGCACCTTCAGAAGGTCCGGGCTCACCGCCAGAATGCCCAGGCGGGTGCGCATCCCCGTGGCGGTGACGAAGGGGGTGCTGTCGGTCTCCCGCACGCTGGAGGTGTAGGCCGTGGCCTGCAAGATTAGGACCCTCTTGTCGCCCGTCTTTGCCAAGGCCCCCGCAACGGCGAGGGCGAGGAGGAGAGGCCAAAGCCAAACCCGCATAGCGAACCCGAGTATGCCCGGGAGTACGGGAGGAACCTAAGAACCGCGAAGCCCCCTCCTCATGGGAAGGGGGCCTCGTTATTTTAGATGCGCTCTGAAAACTCAAAATCCCCGCCCCAAAGGGACCTTCTTTAGGGGGGTTAGATGAGAAAACTAATAATAGCCCTTAGCTTTCTTTCATTCCACTCAAAGGCGGCCTAAGGGCAGGGCGTGCTGGAAATTACTCCAGCACGCCCAGGTAGGCGTAGAGGTCGGGGCCGCCGGGAAGGATTTCCACCACGAGCTCGGGGAACTTTTC
>NZ_JBWGQW010000104.1:0-2324 GCF_056332225.1 Thermus sp.
TCGCCAAGAAAGGTCTACGCCCTGGGGAGGGTGGCGAAGGACCCCTTCCCCGAGCTCGCCCGGCTCTACGCCCTGCGCTTCCTCCATGGGGAGAGCCTGCCGCAAAGCGCTAGGAAACCCGCCCTCTACGACCCCTGGTGAGCCGACCCTTCCCGCCGCCCTTCGGGCGGCGAGGAGGGGCACCTTCGCCTGGCCCAGGCGGCGCGTCCAGGCCTAAGCCTTTCGGTGGAGCCTCTCGTAGAGGGGCTTTAGGTCCTCGGGGCGGAAGCGGGCGGTGTAGCCCTTGGGAGGCACGGGCTCCTCGTAGAAGAAGGCGGGAAGGCGGTCGTCCTCGTGGGTGAAGCCCACCAGGTGGTTGAAGCGGTGCTCCAGGCGCAAGACCCCTTCCCCGAGCTCCCGCCAAAGCTCCGGGGAGAAGGCGGTGCCCAGGGCGGCGTTCACGCTCTCCACCACGAAGGCCACCTCCTTGTTGGTCACGCTCCCCCCGAAGACGCAAAGGCCCAGGCTGTCGTTGGCGGCGGCGTTCACCTGGGCGGTGTAGCTCGCCTCCAGGATCTCCTCCGCCTTCATGGCCCGGGTCTCCAGCCGGGGAGCGTTCCCCGCCGTGTGGTCCGCCCCCTGGGCGGTGACCATCATGGTGATCCCCGTGGCCTCCACCACCCGGGGGTCGTAGGCGCTGATGGCCTGGCGCTTGATCACGGGGACCCGCCTAAGCCCCAAGGCCTCCCCCACCCGGGCCGTGCCCTGGGCGAGGAAGCGGGCCTCCTCGGAAGGGGCGTAGAGGGCCTTTAGCTTCGCCTCCATGAAGGCGTAGTCCCCCCAGGGGGCGAGGCCCTTTTCCATGAGGAGGGCCAGGGTGGCCCCGGTCTCAATGGTGTCCACCCCCAGGTCGTTGGCCAGGCGGTTCAGCCGGGCGAGCTGGTCGGGGTCATTTAGGCCGCAGTTGGTGCCGAGGAGCCCGATGGTCTCGTACTCCAGGGGGGAGACCACCTCCTCCCCCTTCTCGTCCACGATGACGTTGGAGCACTGGATCACGCACCCCGGCATGCAGGCGTGGGTGTGCTTGCCGCCCCGGGCCTTGTTGAGGGGGGCGATGTGCTGGCCGCCCATGCGGAAGGCCTCCGGGGGCGCGAGCCTCCCCTCGCGGAAGTTCCGCACGGGAAGCCCCCCGAAGGCGTTCTGAAAGTCGGCCATGCCCATGGTGCCGATGGCGTTGTAGAACTGCATGACCAGGGGGTCTTCCCGGAGGAGCTTGGCGTAGCGGCGCACCGCCTCGGAAACCTTGGGCCTGTCAAAGACCTCCGCCTTCCCCGGCACCTCCACCACGATGGCCTTGACCCGCTTCCTTCCCATCACCGCCCCCACGCCCCCACGGGCGGCGAGGCGGGAGGGACGGCCGTCTACGTCGGAGAAGGCGATGCCGGAAAGAAGCCCCAGATACTCCCCCACGGGCCCCAAAAGGGCGAAGGCGATCCTCTGGCCGTAGGCGGCGAAGAGCCTTCTTGCCGCCTCAAAGTTCCCGAGGCCGAGGAGGTCCTGGGCGGGGTCAAAGAAGACCTCGCCCCCCCGGGTGATGCGGAGGACCACCCAGTCGGGGCTCTCCCCCTCCAGGACCAGGTGGGCGAGCTTGAGCTGGCCCAGGGCGTAGCCGAAGGTGCCCCCGCCGTTCGCCTCCTTGATGCCCAGGGTGAGGGGGCTACGGGTGCCCACGCTGGTGCGGTTGGCGTTGGAGAAGCCCGTCCCCGCTAGGGGCCCCACGGCGAAGACCAAGGGGTTTCCGGGGGATAGGGGGTCAACGCGGTAAGCCTCCCTTTCCAAAAGGAGTTTCCCCGTGCGGTAGCGCCCGCCGAAGGCCACCTCCTCCGGGGAAACCTCCTGCCAGTAGGCCCTCCTCGCCTTTAGGTCAAGCCTCAAAGACCGCCACACCGTCCACCTCCACGCGCACCACCCGGGCCTCCTCTGGGTAGCGGAAAGGGTCCCCTATCAGGTCCGCCCGCTCTCCCGGCCAGAGCCGGGCCGTGGGCAGGCCGCTGGCCTCAGGCCGATTGTAGTAGAAAAACCCTCTGGCTAAAGGAATCCCCTCCCCGAAGAGGGGACTCCGCCAGGCGGCGAGGGCTCCGAAAACCGGGCTCACCTCCTGGACCACGGGGGCGTTGGAAGAGAAGGCTAGGGGAACCCCCGCCCGCTCCAGGCGGGCCAGGTTGTAGCACCAGGGCAGAAGCCCGGGGGGAAGATAGCGGAGGAAGTTTTCCCGCAACTCCTCCAAAAATATGGGCTGGGGCACCGCCCACACCCCCAGGGCCCGGGCCCGGGCCAAAGCTTCG
>NZ_JBWGQW010000105.1:0-2289 GCF_056332225.1 Thermus sp.
CGCTACAAGGAGGCGGTGAGGGCGGGGGGCAACCCCCAGGCCCTCTACCAGGAGATGGTCTGGCCCGCCCTGCTCCGGAAGTGGCGGGAGGAGCCCAGCGTTTACCCTTCCCCTCAGCCTTTCGCCGTCTCCGTCCACACCCTGGGCACGAGCCCCGAGGCCACGGCCCTCGCCATCCTGGGGGCGGGGGCGGGGAAGGTCTACGTGCTCCACACCGCGGAAAGCGCCCGCTTCCTTCCCCGCCTCCGGGAGGACACGGCGAAGGACCTCTACCCCATAGAGATCGGCAAGAGCGACGTGGCCGCCATCTACCGGGAGGTGAAGCGGCTTTTGGAGAAGCACCCCGATCTTCCCGTGGCCCTGGACCTCACCAGCGGCACCAAGGCCATGAGCGCGGGGCTTGCCGCGGCGGGCTTCTTCTTCCAGCGCTTCTTCCCCAGGGTGCGGGTGGTCTACGTGGACAACGAGGACTACGACCCCGAGCTCCGCCGCCCCCGGGCGGGCACGGAGCGGCTGGTGATCCTCCCGAACCCCCACGAGGCCCTGGCGGAGGTGGACGCCCTCTTCGCCAAGGAGCTTTACGGGAAGGGGGAGTTCGGCAAGGCCGCCCAGTACTTCGGGGGGATGGTGGGGAAGACCGGGGACCAGGCCTACGCCCTCTACAAGGCCCTCGCCGAGATGTACCGGGCCTGGCGGGCCCTGGACCCCAAGGAGGCGGTGCGGCAGGGGAAGGCCCTTTTGGGGAAGCTTTCCGAGAACGCCTGGCTCAACCACCCCCTAAACGGGAACAGGCGGGCCCTCGAGGCCCAGGTAGCCCTCCTGGAAAGGGTGGAGCGCTTCCTGGACTCCCAGGACTTCGGGGAAAGGGCGGGGGTCTACGGCCTCGCCCAGACCCTCCTCCGGCTCTCCCAGGAGGTGGGGGAGGGCCAGCCGGTCCTCGCCGCCCTCTACGCCTACCGGGCCCTGGAGCTCCTCCTGCAGGAGAGGCTCGCCCTCCTCGGGCGGAGGGCCGAGGCCCCGGGGCTTTCCCCGGAGGAGGAGGGGGCCTTAAGGGAAGAGCTCGCCCGCATCCTCCAGATAGAACCCAAAGAGGTGCGGGTGGGGGCCAAGCTCGGCCTCCTGGACCTCCTGGCCTTCCTGAGGCTCAAGGGGGACCCCGTGGTGGGGGCGGTGCCCCTTCCCGAGCTCCAGGGCCTCGCCGGGGTTCTGAAGGCGAGAAACGAGGCCCTGCTCATTCACGGGTTCCGGGTGCCCACGGGGAAGCAGGTGGGCCAGCTCCAGGGCCTGGCCCGGCGCCTCCTCCAGGACCTCGAGGCCCGCTCCGGGGTGCAAGGGGTCTCCCTGGAGCCGGTTCCCCTGGGGTTCTGATGGTCCTCGCCGCCCTGGTGCTCCTCCTGGAGGGGGAGGGCTTCCCTGAGCCCCTGGGCCTTCGGGGCTTCTTCTACGCCCTCCTCAAGGAGGTGGCCCCGGAGGTCCACGACCTGGGGGAAAACCCCTTCGCCCTGGGGTTTGGGGGACGGGAGGGGGCTCCCTGGGCCCGGGTGAGCCTCCTCAAGGAGGACCTTTACGCCCGGCTCGCCCCCAGGCTCTTCGCCCTGGAGGGGAAGGAGGTGCGCCTAGGGCGGCCCTTCCGGGTGCGGGCCGTGCTCCAGGAAGGGCACCCCTGGGCCGGGGTCAGCACCTACCCCCGCCTCTTCCAGGGGCCCCTAGACCGCGACCTTCCCTTGCGCTTCCACTCCCCCACCTTCTTCCGCCGGAAGGGGGTCCACTACCCCCTCCCCGAGCCCAGGCTGGTGCTGGAAAGCCTCCTGAGGCGCCTCGAGGCCTTCGGCCCCCTGAAGGCCCCCCCGGAGGTGCGGGAGGCCCTCCTGGAGCGGACCACGGTGCGCTCCCTCTCCGGGCGCACGGAGCGGGCCGCCACCGAGGTGGACACCGTGGGCTTCGTGGGGCGGGTGGTGTACCACCTGCCCCGGGCCACGGAGGAGGAGGCCCTCTGGCTTTCCGCCCTGGGGCGCTTCGCCTTCTTCAGCGGGGTGGGGGCCAAGACCTCCTTGGGCTACGGCCGGGCCAAGGCGTTCGCCGAGAGGGAAGGCCCCGCCGGGCCGGGCGGTGGGGCCGAGCCCAGCCCCTGAAGGCCGCCCTCTTGGGACGGGAGCGCTACACGCCCTTTTACTTGCGAACGCGCTAGTTGCTACACTTGTGCGCAAAATTACGGGGCAAAGCCGTCTTTTAAAGCTTTCTCATCTGGTAGCTTCGTCCTGAAGGTTTCTTTCCTCGCAAAAGTGGACT
>NZ_JBWGQW010000106.1:0-2071 GCF_056332225.1 Thermus sp.
CTCCTGGTGGCGGCCTACCTCGAGGCCCCAGGCCCCAAGGCCTTCCTCACCTTTGAGGAGCTCACCTACGCCCTGGGCCTCATGGGGCTTGGGGAGGGGGTGAGGCGCTTTGCGGGGCTTCGCTACCTCTTCCTGGACGAGTTTGAGCTGGACGACCCGGGGAACGCCCAGATGGCCACCCGCTTCCTCGCCCTCACCATGGACCGGGGCCTCCGGGTCGCCACCACCTCCAACACCCCGCCCGGGGCCCTAGGCGAGGGGCGGTTCAACGCCGAGCAGTTTCGGCACCAGATCCAAAGCCTGGCCCGCCGCTTCGCCGTGGAGCGCATTGAGGGGGAGGACTTCCGCCGCCGCGACCCGGGCCGCCTCCCCCGGCCCCTCACGGACCGGGCCCTCCTCGAGGCCCACCGCCAGGACCCGAGGAAAAAGAGCCTGGACGCCTTTCCCGAGCTCCTCGCCCACCTCCGCGCCCTCCACCCCATCCGCTACCGCTACCTCTTCCAGGGCCTGGAGGCGGTCTACCTCATGGGGCTGGAACCCATTCCCGACCAGAACGACGCCCTCCGCTTCGTCCACTTCGTGGACCAGCTCTATAACCTCGGCCTTCCCCTGGTGGCCTCGGGGGAGCCCTTGGAGCGCCTTTTCCCGGAGGGCTACCGCCACGGGGCCTTCGCCAAGAAGTACGGCCGGGCCCTTTCCCGGCTCGCCGAGCTTTTGGGGTAGCATGGGGGCATGGACCTGGCGGAAAGGCTTTCCGAGCTGGCCCAGGCCCTCTCCCAGGCGAGCGCCGCGGTGGGGATCCTGGAGGCCATAGAGGAGGTCCTGGACGAGTACAAGGAAGGGGAGCTCACCCTCAAGGAGGCCATGGAGGAGATCCAGGGCCTGGTGGAGGAGTTCCAGGCGGTGCGGGCCCTCTCGGAGATGACCCCGGAGGAGATCATGGCCCTGGCCGAGGAGGAGGAAGAGGACGAGGGAGGACTCAGGTCTTGAAGGTTGTGGCCGTCGTCTTGGACTCGGTGGGCCTCGGCTACCTGCCCGACGCTCCCCTCTTCGGCGACGAGGGGGCGGACACCCTGGACCACACCGTGCTCAAGACCGGGGTGGCCCTGCCCCACCTGGCCGCCCTGGGCCTCGGCTGGGTGCAGGGGGTCCACACCCTGCCCCGCGTAAGGCCCCAGGGGGCCTTCGGCCGCATGAAGGAGGTGAACCCCGGCAAGGACACCACCACCGGGCACTGGGAGTTCGTGGGGATCCTCCTGGAAAAGCCCTTCCGCACCTACCCCGAGGGCTTCCCGGAAGAGCTTCTCAGGGCCTGGGCCGAGGCCATCGGAGTGGGGGGGTGGCTTCTGAACCGGCCCTACTCCGGCACCGAGGCCATCCGGGACTACGGGGAGGAGCACCTTAGGACGGGCTTCCCCATCGTCTACACCTCCGCCGACAGCGTCTTCCAGGTGGCGGCCCACGTGGACGTGGTGCCCGTGGAGGAGCTCTACCGCTTCTGCCGGGTGGCCCGGGAGATGCTCCTCGGCGAGCACCAGGTGGCCCGGGTCATCGCCCGGCCCTTCGCCGGGGAGCCGGGAAGGTTCTACCGGCTGGAGCACCTTAGGAAGGACTTCGCCCTGGAGCCCCCGAGAAACGTCCTGGACGTCCTCAAGGAGGGGGGCCTCGAGGTGGTGGGGGTGGGGAAGATCCCCGACATCTACGCGGGGCGCGGCTTCACCCGGAAGGTCAAGACCAAGGACAACCAAGACGGCCTGGAGAAGACCCTGGCCCTCATGGGGGAGCCCTTCTCTGGCCTCGTCTTCACCAACCTGGTGGACTTTGACTCCAAGTACGGCCACCGCCGCGACCCCGAGGGGTACGGGAGGGCCTTGGCGGAGGTGGACGCCTTCCTGCCCCGGCTCCTCTCGGCCCTGGGCCCCCAGGACCACCTCTTCTTGATCTCCGACCACGGCAACGACCCCACCTTCTTCGGCACCGACCACACCCGGGAGTACGGGATGCTCCTCTGGGTAGGGCCGGGGGTGGAGGGGGAGTTGGGCACCCGGGAGAGCTTCGCCGACCTCGGGGC
>NZ_JBWGQW010000107.1:0-2051 GCF_056332225.1 Thermus sp.
GTCCTGGATCTCCCAGTACGGCAAGAGCGCGGTGAGGGAGTCCTCCCGCGCCCGGGAAAAGGGGCTAAGCGTCCATGCATTAAACTATCTACATGCCCGCTCCCCTTCGCATACACCTGACTCCCGAGCAGGAGGCCCAGCTCCGGGAGCTGGAGACCAACCCCGTGGTCCCCTTCAAGGTCCGGCGCCGGGCCCAGGCCATCCGCCTGGCCGCCCAGGGGTGGACCGCCCCCAGGATTGCCCGCCACCTGGGCCTGGACCGCACCACCCTCCACCGCGACCTCAGGCGGTGGCTGGAGAGGGGGATAGAGGGTCTTGCAGACGGTAAGCCCCCCGGGGCCAGGCCCCGCTGGACCCCGGCCATGAGCGCCTTCCTGAGGGAACTCTTGGCGGGGGAGGAAGCCTGGACGGCCCCCCGTCTGCTGGAGGCTTTGGAGAGGCACTTCTTCGTGACCTTCCACCCGGGGACGGTACGGCGGAAGCTCTTGGAGATGGGCTACCGGTGGAAACGGACGCGGTACGTGCCCACGGGGAAGCCCAAGGAGGAGGAGGTGGAGGGGTTCAAGGCGGCCTTGGGGGAGGCGGAAAGGGGGGGCTGAGGGTGTTCTTTTTGGATGAAAGCGGGTTTGGGCTTTCCCTGCCTCCCACCTATGCTTGGGCGAGGAAGGGGGAGGCCAAAAGGGTGCCCCGGGCCTGGGGGAGGTCGGGGCGGGTGAACGCGGTGGCGCACCTGGAGAGGCTTCCCCAGGGGGGCTGGGTCCTGGGATACAGGCTTCTGGAGGGGCGGTGCGGGACGGGGGAGGTGGTGGCCTACCTGGAGGGGCTGAGCCGGGAGGTGGCGCGGGAGGGGGTGCGTGGGGTGGTGTTCCTGGACAACGCGCCCTTTCACCGGTCCCGGGCCTTTCGGGAGGCGGCGGGGAGGTGGAGGGAGCGGGGGCTAGAGGTGGCCTACCTGCCGCGATACAGCCCGCACCTGAACCCGGTGGAGAGCATCTGGCGGCGGGTGAAGGGGTTTTTGATGCCAAGGCGGCACTACGGGAGCGTGGGGGAGCTGAGGCGGGCGGTGGCCGAGGCCTTGGAGAGGCTGCGGGAGCGGATGAGGCAGGAGGTGTTGCAAGGTCTATGTGCGTGTGCCCCATCTCACACCTCCCCGAAGAGCTCCCTGAGCGCTTCCGCCGACTTGTCCGCAAGGTAGCTTCGCTGACCGTGGGGGGCCTTGAGCCTGGCCTCGAGGGCGTAGAGCCGGGAGACCAGGGCCCGGAGCGCCCTCACCGCCCCTTCCACCTCGGGGGCCACCTCGGGAGCCGAAAGAGGGTGGGCCTCCAGGAAGCGGCGGAGGTCCTCGGCGTAGAGGGCGAGGGCCCGGGCGGCCTGGCCCATCTCCTCCAGGTGCCGGGCCGCCCTCACGCCTCCACCTCTCCGGTAGCTTCCTTGAGGAAGCGGTTGGCCTGCCGCCGCTCCCACCTGTGGCTCGCCCGCTTGAGCCACTTGGCCACCCCCGCCTTCATGGCCGCGTACTTCCGCTCCTTCAGGACGCGGTTCGCGTAGGCCCACTTCATCACTCACCTCCTTCACCCCGGAACGAGGGGGGCGGAAGCCCCCCCTCGCCCTAGGCCACCTCCAGGACCGCCCACCCGGCCCGGGTGGGCACGAAGACCCGCTCCCCCGGAAGGGGGTGGAGCTCCGCCACCTCCACGTGGCCGAGGGCCTCGAGGACCTCGAGGTCCACCCACCCTTCCTTCACCAGCCGGGGGTGGACGTAGGCCCCCTCGCGCCGGATGAGGGCCTCGAGGGCCCGGTCGGAAAGCCTGGCCTTGGGAACGCCGTCCGTGTTGGGCAGGAGCGCGACCATCCCGCACCTCCTGCCCCTGGCCGTGGGGCCGCTTACCTTGCGGCCCCCAGGCCCTCTTCCCGGTAGGCCACCCGCACCCGCTCGGGGCTCACCAGGACCAGGCCGCTCTTTCCCGGAAAGGCCCGCACCACCTCCTCCGCGAGCTCCAAGAGGAAGGGGTGGTCCTCCCGCCTGGCCCGGCCCACCACCCGCACGGGCC
>NZ_JBWGQW010000108.1:0-1997 GCF_056332225.1 Thermus sp.
CAGAAAGCCCTTCCCTTCTAGGGCCTGGCGCAGGGCCTGGGCTTCCTCCGCCGACAGGGCCAGGATGACCTCCGCCTGTGAGGCCAAAAAGCGGGGCACCTCCGGGTAACGGAGGGAGCGGACCCGGGTAAGGAGGCCCTCGAGGGCCGGGCTTAGCGCCGGGGAGCCCCTTCCTGCCTCCGGGACCCCAGGCTCGGCCAAGGCCATGCGCCCGTACCCCGAGGAGGTCTTGGCCCCCACGCCCTCCTCCTTCAGGGCCCAGGCGAGGATTCGCCAGAGGGCCGTAAGCCAGGGGCGGGCCGCCTCCCGGTCCACGCCCGGAGCGGGGGCGAGGGCCAGGAGGAAGGTGCCCGTGGCGGAGAGGAAGGGGACGGGGGTAGGGCTGTCCCAGTCCGCCGGGGGTTCCTCCTCCCCCCGGTAGTAGAGGGGGTGGTGGGGGTTGAGGAGGTCGGGGTGGAGGCGCCACTTTCCGGGAAGGGGCAAAGCGTCAAAGAAGACCACCAGGCCCTGCTCCTCCGTGGTGCCGAAGAGGGCCGTTTGGGCCTCGCCGCGCTGGAACTGCGCCAGGTTGCGCCGCCAGGCCTCGCCCTCGAGGTAGAGGTGGGCGTAGCGGCTCGCCAGGCCCTTGAGGGCCGAGCCCGGGATGTAGGGCACCCCGTAGGCCAGGTGGAGGGTGAGGCTGGTCTCCAGCACGCCCTCGCCCCCTAGCCCCACCACGAGGCGGGAGAGGGTTTCGGCCTCGCGAAGCTCGGCGCCCAGGGCCACGAGCGCCTTGCGGTACCGCTCGAAAAACGCCGCGTACTCCCTGGGCTCTTCTATCCCCACCACCTCCCGCACCAGGGAGCGCTTGGCCTCGGCGTCCTCCCTCTCGGTGGACCTCAAGAACTTGTCCAGCCAGAGGCCCCGGTGGGGCTCCTTCCCTCGGGGGAGGCGGATACCCTCAAGCGCGGATCTGCGGCCCATAGCTACTCCTCTATGAGCGCCTGGGCGAAGCGCTTGTACCACTCCGCCGCCCCTAAGACCTCCCGGGTGAGGCGCAGGTAGGCGAGGAGCTCGGCCTTGCGGGCCTCCTCGGCGAGGGCCTCCAGACCCTTGCGGCCCAGGGTCTGGGCCAGGTCCCCCACCAGGTTCTTGTGGGCCTCCTCGCCCCGGGAGGCCACGAAGGCCAGGGCCTGGGAAAGCCCCGCCTGGCGCACCAGGACGGGGAACTTCAGGGCCATGTCCCGGTACTTCTTGGCCCTTTCCTTGTCTCCCTGGGCGCGGGCTTTCACCCGGTTGTAGGCGTCCTCCGCCCACCTTTGGGCCCTCGTCCTCATGCTTGCCCCTCCACCACCTTAAGGGCGCACAGGCCCCGGCCCACCGTGGCCTTGCCCCCAAGCTGGACCGCCCCTTCCAAGAGGCCCTTCACTAGGGCGAAAACGGCCTCGGCGGGGAGGTCCTTCCCCTTCCTGCGGGAGGCCTCGGCCCGGAGGAGGCCATAGAGCACGCTCTCCGTGGGCAGGCTCTCCTCGTACCAGAGGGCTCCCTTGGCCACGGTCTTGGTGGCGTCGTCCAGCCGGATGCGGGCCACCACCTCCGTGGCCGTCTCCAGGAGGTAGCCCATGAGGTCGTCGTGGACCACGGTCAGGCGGCCCCTCACCGGGACCTCGAGGCGCTCGGCGAGCCAGTCCTCCCAGGCCCCAATCCCCCCCTCCTCCCGGGCCTTAAGGTCCAGGTCCTCGAGGTAGACCTTGCCCCCATGCCCCAGGACCCGGGAGCCCGGGGCGAGGAGGGCGTGCTCGGCGTCTGGGACCTGGGGAACCCCGGGAATCCGAAGGCCCACCATCTCGGCCTCCCTGGAGAAGCGCTCCAGGAGGTAGGGGCTCGTGACCAGGGCGAAGACCCCGTAGAGGCTCCGGACCGGGAGCAAGAGGAGCTTGGCGTCCCCCACCTGCACCGCCCCGGCGTGCTCGGAGGCGCTCTCCGTGTCCGGACCGAAGACGGCGAAGAGGGTGTCC
>NZ_JBWGQW010000109.1:0-1993 GCF_056332225.1 Thermus sp.
AGGGCGGCCTCGGCCAGGCGGTTCAGGGGCCTAAGGACCGTGCGGAGGAGGAGGTAGGCCAGGCCCCCGGAGAAGAGGCCCGAGAGGAGGAGGAGGGGAAGCCCGAGGCGGAGGTAGAGGAGGGTGAGGCGCTCCACCACCCCGAGGGGCTGGGCCACCACCGCCCGCAGCCCCTCCCGCTCCACCGCCAAAGCCCGCCAGCCTCCCACGCTCGCGGGCCGGTCTGGGGCCACGCTCCGCACCAGCTCCGGGGCCCCGGGAAGCCCTCCCTGCCAGAGGAGCCGCTCCTCCCGGTAGACCCAGGCGGCGGCGGGGAAGTCGCCGAAGAGGAGGTCCGCCTCCTCCTCGGGGGAGGGCTGGTGGTCGGGTTCGGCCAGGGCCTCCTGGAGGAGGGTGTGGGCCTGGAGGCGCAGGGTCCGGTCCACCTCGGAGAGGGCCAGCCGGGAGAGGAGGAGGCTGGAGAGGAAAAGCCCGAGGCCAAGCCCTGCGAAGGCCACGAACCCCGTGAGGAGGGCGAGGCGGGCCCTGAGGCTCATTCGGGCACGCGGTAGCCCAGGCCCCGCACGGTCTCAATCAGGTCGTCTCCCAGCTTGCGGCGCAGGTTCTTCACGTAGACCTCCACCAGGTTGGACTCCCCCTCGTACCCGGGGCCCCAGACCCTTTCCAAGATCTCCTCCTTGGTGAAGAGGCGCCCCCGGTTGAGGAGGAGGAGCTCCAGGACCTGGTACTCCTTGGCGGTGAGGGCCACGGGGGCCCCCCCTTTGCGCACCCGGCGCCCCTCCACCTCGAGGACGATGTCCCCCACCTCCACCCTCGTGGGCCGCACCTCCCCCCTTCGAAGGAGGGCCCGCACCCGGGCGACGAGCTCCGGGAGGTGGAAGGGCTTGGTGAGGTAGTCCTCCCCCACCTCGAGGCCCAGGAGCCGGTCCTCCAGGGCATCCTTGGCGGTGAGGAAGAGGATGGGGCTCTGAACGCCCGCCTGGCGGAGCTCCCGGGCGAAGCGGAAGCCCGCCTCCTCCCCTTCGGGAAGGCGCACGTCCAGGATGAGGGCGTCCAGGGGTTCGGCGAGGACCAGGCCCCAGGCCTCCTCCTCCCCCTTGGCCCAGCGAACCTGGAAGCCATGGTGGGCCAGGGCCTCGGCCACCGCCTGGCCCAGGACGCGGTCGTCCTCCAGGAGGAGAAGGCGGGCCACGCTAGAGCCCGAGGGACTTCCTCAGGGCCAGGACCTTGTCCGGGGTGAGCTTCTGGGCCCGCTCCTTGGCGACCTCGCCGGCGGTGTAGGGCTTGAACCCCGCGGGAGGCTTGTTGCCGAAGGCCTGGGCGATGTAGTTGAGGATGGCGGCGATCTCCCCGTCCTTGAGCTGCCCCCAAGCGGGCATGGCCCCCTGGTAGGCTTGCCCCTTCACCTTGATCTGGCCCTGGAGCCCGTAGAGGACGAGGTCTACCAGGTAGGTGCGCCCGTCCTTCTTGGCGAGGATCTCCTGCACGTGGCCCGCCAGGGGCGGGAAGGCCCCGGGGATGCCCTGCCCGTTCGCCTGGTGGCAGGTGGCGCAGTGCTGGCTGTAGAGGGCCTGGCCGTTTTGGGCGAAGGCCAAGCTGAGGCCGAGGGCCAGGACTGCGTACACCCATTTTTGCTTGCCCATGCTTCACCTCCAGGCTTTTAGTATGCCACCGCACCTGAAAGCAGGCTGAAGCCCCGCTTCCGAAGAAGGGGGTGTATACTGGGCACCATGGGATTAGGCATACCTAAAACCCGGCCCTGGTGGTGGTACCTGGGCCCCGGGTTCCTGGTCTCCGTGGGTTACATGGACCCGGGGAACTGGGCCACGAGCCTCGAGGCCGGAAGCCGCTACGGCTACAGCCTCCTCTTCGTGGTGACCCTCTCCAGCGCCATGGCGATGCTCTTCCAGGCCTTGGCGGCCAAGCTCGGGGTGGCCACGGGCCGGGACCTGGCGGAGCACCTCAAGGCCCGCTACCCTGGCCGCCTGGGCCG
>NZ_JBWGQW010000110.1:0-1907 GCF_056332225.1 Thermus sp.
CGGGAGGCTAGAGAGCGGGCGGCCCGGGTTCTCTTGCCCGAGCTCGTGGAGCGGGTCATCCTGCGGGAGCTCCATGCCCTGGGTCTGTGGCCCCCGGGGGGAGGGGGTGAAGGTTTATGCGGGGTATGCGGGAGGTGCAAGTTTTGAGGTCCCGCCCCCTCCTGGGAAGGGGGAGGTGCGCCGCCCGGTACACCGGGACCAGGGGACCGAAGGAGCCGGGGAAAAGGGGTCTCTCCCCGTAATGAGGTTATGAATGAAGTGCACCCCCCCACCAGCCAGATATCCCTCCAGTAGGTCATTGGGCCGGTGAAGGGAGGCGGTTCACCCTGCACGTGCAGGGGGTAGTGCAGGCCATCTCACCCTTCCCGTAAAGCGTTCCTCTCGGTGAAGGTGAACCGATGAGAAACCGGGCTCCCGTCCTGGCCTTCCCTCCGCCCTTCACCGGGGCTACACTACCCCTATGGGACCCAAACCCCTCACGTGGTCGGAGTTGGCGGGCATGCTGGGGGTGTCCCGCCGGGCGGTGGCGGAGCTCCTCAAGACCTACGAGGAGGTCTTCGGCCCCCTGCCCCGCCGGGAGGGGCGCCGGGTGATCACCATGGCCGAGGCCTCCCGCCTGCTGAAGGCCCGCTCCCTGGTCCGGTCGGGGCAGGCCCCCTCCTACCGGGTGGCCCTGGAGGCGGTGAAGGGGGAGGCGGAGCTGGTGTCCGTGGCCCGGCTGGAGGGGCTGGAGGGCCGCCTCGCCGCCCTGGAGGAGGCCCTGCGCCGGGTGGAGGGGGTCCTGGAGGTGCTCCTGGGCCGCTCCGAGGCCCTGGACCCCATCCTGGCCCTGGCCAAGCACCTGAGCCGGGAGCTGGAGGAGGTGAAGGAGGAGGTGGCCCAGACCCGCCTGGTGGTCTTCGGCTCCATCCAAGAGGTGGCGGAGCAGGACACCGACGTCCTGGAGCGCCTCAAGGTGCCCCTCCTCCTCCGGGGCACCCCCAGGGGGGAGCGGGAGCTGGAGAAGCTGGGCAAGAAGGTGGGGGAGGCCAAGGCCAAGGAGGCCCAGCCCAAGAAGAAGGTGCCGTGGTACCTGGACGGCTAGGGCGTGGAGAGGAGAGGCGGCTCGGCGCCCGAGGAAGCGCCCCCGCCCAGGGGTCCTGCCTGACCCTTTCCCCGGGCGGGGAAGGCCCCGCTCGCCCCGATGGCCCGGTCGGGGCCTGCGCCCGGGCGCCCCGGCGTCTTAGGTCCATGACCGGCGCCACGGGGCAAAGGTGTACCTAAGAAGGGATCCCAACGCCTGGCGTTCCAAGAGCCCGCCTGGCGCGACCGCCGGGACCACTCTCCACACGAGCACAGGAGGGTTCTTCCCTTCGTCCGCCTTGACCCGGCCGCTCACCTTGGCGAGGGAAGCAGACGCCCGGGCCGCGCTGAGGGAAGCCCCAAGGAGCGAAGCGGGCACCCTAAGACGGGTTCCCCGCGCGGGGAATGGGGGACCGTCTTAGGTACAAGGGGAGGACCAGGAAAAGGCCTTGTACCTAAGACGAGAAGCCTCGGCCCCAGGCCCCACGCTGCCCCACCGAGCCAAGAGCCTCCTCTCCCCGCTCCAGGTAGCCCAGGGCCTTGAGGGCCCGCACCCGGTGCTCCGCCGGCACCCGGGGGTCCGTGGCTACCCCCCGCAGCACCTCCGCCGAGAGGAGGAGGTAGGCCCGGGTGGCCTCCTCCGCCACCCGGTACACCCCCATCCGCTCCACCGCCTCCAGGAGGGCCCCCACCCGCCCGAGGGAGAGGTGCTTCCTCGCCCGGGTGGCCGCCACGTAGAGCAGGTTTTCCTCCTCCAGGTGGGCCGGGTCCGAGCCCCAGTTCACCCGGGCCGCCGTCTCCTCCTCCCACCAGGGGAAGAAGTCGTCCCAGAGGACCACCCGGTC
>NZ_JBWGQW010000111.1:0-1880 GCF_056332225.1 Thermus sp.
GCACGAAGGCCTTCAGGAGACGCCCCCCCGTGTCCGTCAGAATCTGGCGCTTTCTCCCCTTGACCTTTTTCGCCCCGGGGTATGCGGGAGGTGCAAGTTTTGAGTTCACCAGGATGGTGAGGGGGCCAAGCTTCTCCTCCACCTCCTGGGCGATGGCCTCTAGGCGGGCCTCGTCCCGCACGTCCCCCTCGAGGTAAAGGACATTCTCGCCCAGGGCCTTGCGGGCCTCCTCAAAGAAGCTCGCCCGCCGCGCCATCACCGCCACCCTGGCCCCCGCCTCCTTCAGGGCAAGGGCGGCCTCGAGGCCGAGCCCCCGGGACCCCCCGGTCACCAGGGCGGCCTTCCCGTCCAGGCGAAACATTTCCAAGAACATTAGGCGTCTCCGTAAAGGTCCCTGTACTGCTCCCTCAGGGCCCGCTTGAGGAACTTGCCCGCGCTCGTCCTCGGGATCTCCTCCACGAAGACGTAGGCGTCGGGGAGCTGCCACTTGGCGAAGCCCGCCTGGAGGAGGTACTCGCCTAGCTCCTCCGGGGTGGGCCTCTCCCCCCGCGGCACCACCACCGCCAGGGGCCGCTCCTGCCACTTGGGGTGCGGGATGGCCACCACCGCCGCCTCCTTCACCTTGGGGTGGCCCATGAGGGCGTTCTCCAGGTCCACGCTGGAGATCCACTCCCCGCCCGACTTGATCAGGTCCTTGAGCCGGTCCTTGATTTCTACGTAGCCTTCCTCGTCCCAGGCGGCGATGTCCCCGGTGCGGAAGAAGCCGTCTTGGGTGAGGGCGCTCCGCGTGGCCTCCTCGTTCTTGTAGTAGCCCCCGGTGATCCAGGGCCCCTTGAGCTGGACCTCCCCCAGGGCCTTCCCGTCCTTGGGCACGGGGCGGCCCTCCTCGTCCGCCACCTTAAGGCGCACCAGGGGGATGGGAAGGCCGGTCTTGGCCTTGAAGGCGATGCGGGCCTCGGGGGTGAGGTCCCTCTCCAGGTAGCTCTTGATGAAGTTCAGCACCACCACCGGCGAGGTCTCGGTGAGGCCGTAGCCCTGGCGCACCTCAATCCCCATCCGCTCAAAGCGCTCAATGAGGCTTCTCGGCGCGGCCGAACCCCCCACCACCAGGCGCTTCAGGGTCTTCAGGCGGTGGCCGGTGCTTTCCAGGTAATCCGCGAGGGCGAGCCACACCGTGGGCACCCCGGCGGTGAAGGTCACCCCCTCCCCGTCAAAAAGCTCCACCAAGGAGGCGGGGTCCAGCCTCGGCCCGGGCAGGACCTGCTTGGCCCCCACCAGGGTGGCGGCGTAGGGGAGGCACCAGGCGTTCACGTGGAACATGGGGACCACGGGGAGGACGGTATCCTTTTCCGCGAGGCCGGTGACGTCCGGCAGGAGGGAGGCCAGGGAGTGGAGGACCAGGGCCCGGTGGCTGTAGACCACCCCCTTGGGGAGGCCCGTGGTCCCCGTGGTGTAGGCCATGCCGCAGGCGGCCTTTTCCGGCACCCGCACGGGGTCCGCCTCCTCCCCCAGGACCTCCTCGTAGGCCAGGTAGCCCTCCGGGGCCTTCCCGTCCATGACCACGAAGTGCCGCACCGTCTTGAGCTCGCCCCTTATGGCCTCCACCAGGGGGAGGAGCTGGGGGTCCAGGAGGAGGACCTTGTCCTCGGCGTGGTTCAGGATGTAGGCGATCTCCTTGGGGGAGAGGCGGGGGTTGGCGGTGTGGAGGACCGCCCCCATGCCGGGGACGGCGAAGTAGGCCTCGAGGTGGCGGAAGTGGTTGAAGCCCAGGGTGGCCACCCGGTCCCCTACCCCCACCCCGAGAGCCCTGAGGCCCCCCATGAGCCTCCTCGCCCGGCGGTAGACCTCGGCGTAGGTGGTGCGGTGGATCTCCCCGGTGT
>NZ_JBWGQW010000112.1:0-1842 GCF_056332225.1 Thermus sp.
TAGAAGGCTTCCTCCGCCGAGGCCGCGGAAGGGGGGGTCCCATCGGGCACCCAGTAAAACCAAAGCCCGTCCACCCAGCCCTCCAGGGCAAGGCGGTAATCCAGCTGGGTGTTCCCTTGCGTGCAGTAGGTGGGCTGGGTCTCCAAGCGCAGGATCCGGTAAGGGGAGCGCACCTCCACCGTCAGGGTACAGGCAGCAAGCAAGAGGCCGAGGTCGTGTCAAGAGTTATGTGTAAGAGTCTGTGTACGGGGGGCATACCGCTCCTGAAGCATCTTCTCCAGCACCTCCTTCACTTCGGCAAAGCCCTTAAGCCTCCTCTCCGCCCACCTCCCTTCCTGCCTCTCTGACTCCAAGTAGAGAAGCTTGTACACCGCCTCTTCTTTGGGGAACTTGTGATCCCGCACCTTCGTCCCACGCCTCACCTCACGGATAAACCGCTCCATCAGGTTGGTGCTCCGCAGGTACGGCCAAAGCACCTTGGGATACCCGTAGAAGCGTAGGAAGGCCCCGGAGTCTCCAAGGTGTTTCCCTACGGGAAAGCAACCACCCATAGCCTCACCACCCCCGGGTACCGCGAACCCCAGGCGGCCTTCACCTCCTCCAAGGCCCCAAGAGCTTCTTCCCGGCCCTCCGCCCCGTACACCCGCCTCAGGTCCTCCGCCAGCAGGCCCCGGTCCCGCGCCCGCACCTGGGACAGGCTCCACCGCACCCCGTGCACCACGCACCGCTGCCACTCCGCCTGAGGGTAGACCTTGCGGATAGCCTCGGGAAGCCCGGGCAACCCGTCGGTGATGAAGAGCAACACCCGCCGCAGACCCCGTTGCCAAAGCTCCCCCAAGACCCCCTCCCACCCCAGGGCGCTCTCCGTAGGCAACAGCCAGAACCCCAGGACCCGCCTCTCCCCATCAGGGGCGATCCCCAGGGCCACGTACACGCTTTCCCTTACGATCCCCTCTCCTTCCCTAAAGACCTTTAGGGAAAGCCCGTCCAGGTAGACGAAGGCCATCTCCTTGGGCAAAAGCCGGGTGCGGAAGGCTCCTGCCGCCTCCAGGACTTGGTCGGTCAGAGCGCTTAGGGTCTCGTGGGAGTAGCGGTGGCCTAAGAGCAGGCTCAATATCTCGGCCGCCTTGCGCTGGCTGACCCCGGCGGCGTAAGTCAGCCCCGAAGGGGCTACCTTGAGGGCTACCGCCACTTCCCCCACGTCCACCAGGCGGCGGGCGTAGGGCTTAAGGAAAGCCGGGTAATACCGAGATTCCCGATCCCTAGGGACCTTCAGGTCCACCTGGCCGAAGGCGGTCTCCAGCTTGCGGGGGTAGTAGCCGTTCCTGCGGCCCCCGTGTGCCTGCAAGAAGGCCGTCCGGTCCAGCTCCAGAACCGTCTGCAAAACCTCGGCCACCGTCTCCCGCACCGCTTCCCTCAGCACGATTCGCAAGGTATCCTGGTCCACGGGGCACCTCCTCGTTCCAAGGTGTGCCCCCCTATTAAACACGGACCCTTACACATAAATCCTTACACGACCGAGGCCGATTCCCCAAAGCCCCAAGGCGCGCATACTTCCAACCATAGCCTCTTCCAGGGCCCCGGCAAGTGGGAAGCGGGTAAACCTCCCTTTAGACTGCGAAGCATGGCCTACTGGCTCCTGAAGTCCGAACCCCAGGTGTACGGCATCGCAGACCTGGAGCGGGAAGGCCGGGCCATCTGGGACGGGGTGCGGAACTACCAGGCGCGAAACTACCTGATGCGGATGAGAGAGGGCGACCTCTGTTTCTTCTACCACTCCAGCGCCACCCCCCCGGGGATCGCCGGGCTCTGCCAGGTGGTGCGGACCCTCCTCCCCGACCC
>NZ_JBWGQW010000113.1:0-1610 GCF_056332225.1 Thermus sp.
GCCTTCCTGTGTTTGGGAGCCTGGACCTCGCTCCTGATCTGGCCCAGAGGGGCCTTCGGTACTCCGTCTTGGCTATGCCTGGGGCGAACAGGGAAAGGATCGCCCATCTCCTTCACGAGCTGCCCTTTCCCCACGTGATCCTGGTGCCGGATCTCTTTGGCGTCCAAAGCCTCTGGGTGTCTACCCGGGACCTCGCCGGGGTGCTTGGCCTAGAAGTGAGAAAAAACCTCCTCGTAGGGCGGAACCGCTTCTTCAAGCGCGCCCTAGACTACCTCCTGGGCCTTCCTCTCTTCCTCGCCTCGTTGCCTTTCCTCGCCTTCTTTGCCCTCTGGATCAAGCGGGTGAGCCCAGGACCTGCCTTCTACGCCCAGGAGCGGGAGGGGTACATGGGGCGGACCATCCGCGTGTGGAAGCTCCGTACCATGTACCCCGATGCGGAGGCGCGCCTCGCCCGCTACCTGGAGGAAAACCCCGCCGCAAGGGCGGAGTGGGAACGGTTCTTCAAGCTCAAGGACGACCCCCGGGTCCTCCCCGGGGTGGGGCACTTCCTGAGGCGCACTAGCCTGGACGAGCTTCCCCAGCTCTGGAACGTCCTCAAGGGGGAGATGAGCCTGGTGGGACCCAGGCCCTTTCCCCGCTATCATCTGGAGAAGTTCTCCGAAGAGTTCCGCAGGCTTCGGCGTAGCGTCCTCCCTGGGCTCACAGGGCTATGGCAGGTTTCGGCCCGGAGTGAAGGGGATCTAGAAGTGCAGGAGGCCCTGGACACCTACTACATCCGCAACTGGTCCCTTTGGCTGGACCTGTACATCCTGGCCCGGACGGTGTGGGTGGTCTTGACGCGCAAGGGTGCGTACTAGGGTAGAGTGGAGCGCGTATGACGGAGGCACCTCAAGGCGAGCTCACCCTTCGGGACATCGTGGAGGTGCTCAGGCGGCACCGGGTGTACCTCTGGACCCTTCCCCTGGCCTTCGCCGCCCTGGCCCTCATCTACGGCTTCTTCATCGCCGAGCCCACCTACGCTTCCACCGCCACCCTAAGCGTGGCCCCGGTGCAGGTGCAGGCCCAGCTGGAGCAGAGGATCCAGGTGCAGCAGGCCACCCCCATCACCTTTGGGGGGCTAAGGGCCCTCGCCCTCTCCGAGGAGGTGGTGGGGGAGGTGTGGGAGGCCCTGAGGAAGGAGGGGAGGCTTCCCACCCGCTGGCAGGACCAGGGGGCCCTAAGGGGGATTGAGCGGATGATGCGGGACCTGAAGGTGAAGGACATCTCCCCCAAGCAGCAGGTGGTGAACCCCAACCAGGTGCCCCCCATCGTGGCGAGCTTCACCGTCCAGGCCCCAGACCCCCAGGTGGCGGCCAAGGCGGCCAACCTCTGGGTGGAGGCGGTGAAAAGGCGGGTGAACGCCATCCCCCTCGCCCGCCTCGAGGCCAGCCTCAAGGCCTTAGAGGAGCAGATCGCCCCGGCGGAGAAGGCCTACCGGGAGGCCCAGGCCCGCTGGGAGGCCTTCACCAAGACCACCACCCTGCCCCAGGATAAGGCGGAGCTGGACGCCAAGACCGCGGAGCGGGTGAGCCTGGACCAGGAGCTCGCGGGGCTGGAGCGGGACCTGGCCG
>NZ_JBWGQW010000114.1:0-1610 GCF_056332225.1 Thermus sp.
GGGGGGATACACGGACCCCCTCGCTCACGCCCGGTCCTCGTACCCCCCGTGGATGCCTCCCGGAAGGGAGTAGTGGCCGTGTGGCGCAACCCGTGGTCCGGTCGTTCCGTCTGGGATGGCACGGACGGTCAGCGAAGCTACCTTGCCCCGAAGCGAAAGGAAAATCCCTCGCGCGCATCCTGAAAGGGATGCCCCGGATTCATCCGGGGGAGGACGTCACTCAAAGAAGCCGCAAAAGCTCCCGCACCTCCCGGGCCCGGTCCTTGGGCACCACCAGGACCTCGTCCCCCACCTTGGCCACCACCAGCCCGGAGACCCCCAGGGTGGCCACCACGCCCCGGTCGGCGTAGACCACGCACCCGAAGGTGTCCAGGGCCACGTGCCGCCCCTCCCCCAGGACCACGTTCTCGTGGGGGTCCTGGGAGAAGACCCGCTCCAGGGCCCGCCAGTTCCCCACGTCGTCCCAGGGGAAGCGCCCGAGGACCACCCGCAGGGCCTCCGCCTTCTCCATCACCCCGTAGTCAATGGAGATCTTGGGAAGGCCGGCGTAGACCCGCTCCAGAGGCTCCCCCCCAAGGAGGCGGGCGAGAGCCTCGGCGTGGCTCGGCAGGTGGCGGCGGAAGAGCCCGGCCATGGTGGCGGGGGCGAAGGCGAAGACCCCTCCGTTCCACACGTAACCCCCCCTTAGGTACTCCAGGGCCTTGGCGTAGGAGGGCTTCTCCACGAACCCCTCGCCCCGGTACCAAAGGCCCTCCTTAGGCCCCAGGCGGATGTAGCCGTACTCGGTTTCCGGGCGGGTGGGCCTGAGGCCTAAGGCCACCACATACCCCTCCTCCGCCGCCTCCAGCATGGCCGCGAGGGCCTCGCGGTAGGCCTCGTCGTCCCCCACGTAGTGGTCGGCGGGGAGAACCAGAAGGCGGTCCGCCCCCTCCTTCAGGGCCTCGGCCACCCCCAGGAGCACCGCCCCCGCGGTGTCCCGGCCCAGGGGCTCGAGGAGAAGCCGGACCCCGTCCGCATAGGGGCGGGCCACCGCCTCCTGGTCCCGGCGCACGGCAAGGAGGGTGCGCTCGGGGGGAACGAGGGGGGCGAGGCGTTCCAGGGTGGCCTCCAAGAGGGTCTTCCCCTCAAAGAGGGGCAGGAAGGGCTTGGGGCGGTCCTCCCGGGAGAGTGGTATCCTTCCTCGGGATGAGCGACGTGCCCATCCGCTTCGGCACCGAGGGTTTTCGCGGCGTCATCGCCCGGGAGTTCACCTTCGCCACCCTCCACCGCCTGGCCGAGGCCTACGGCCGCCACCTCCTGGAGCGGAGCGGCGGCCCTGAGGGAGCTCCGCCGACCGTGGTGGTGGGGCGGGGCAGCCGCTTCCTGGCGGACGCCTTCGCCCGGGCCCTTGCCGCCCACCTCGCGGGGATGGGCCTGAAGGTGGCCCTCCTCCAGGGCCCCGTCCCTACTCCTCTCCTTTCCTTCGCCGTGCGCCACCTGAAGGCGGCGGGCGGAGCCATGCTCACCGCGAGCCACAACCCGCCCCCCTACCTCGGGGTGAAGTTCAAGGACGCCACTGGGGGGCCCATTGCCCAGGAGGAGGCCAAGGCCATAGAGGCCCTGGTCCCCGA
>NZ_JBWGQW010000115.1:0-1416 GCF_056332225.1 Thermus sp.
GGTGCCCGTGGGGGTGGAGGAGAGGGCGGAGAGGGTGAGGGTCTGGGGCACGGGGTTCGCCCCGGAGACCTGAACGCTGCCCGGCGAGAGGTTGAGCCCTTGAGGCACCTGGTCCTGCCCCGCCACCAGGCTGAGGTTCACCCTTCCGGTGAAGCCGTTCTGAGGGGTTACGGTGAGGGTGGTGGTGCCGGTGGACCCCTGCTGCACCGTGAGGCTCGTGGGGTTGAGGTCGAGGGTGAAGGAGGGGGAAGAGCCACCACCTCCTCCTCCGCCGCCTCCTCCGCCACCTCCACTACCGCCCCCCGCCGTCTGTCCCCCGCAAGCGGCGAGAAGGAGGGACAGCCCTACTCCCAGTGCCCAAAGAAGCCGGTTTGCCTTCATGCTTCACCCCCTTGTCCGGGTAGTTTACGGCAACTCCTCCCTCCCTGTGGTCAGCCCAGGGTCAAGCCCCGAGGCCCTGGAGCTTCCCGGGCTTCTCTCCCGCCTCCGGGATCCCGGCTTCTTCGCCCGGGTACGGGTGGACCCGGAGCTTGGGGCCCCGGTGTGGCCTGGGGGGCTGGACCTGGACCCCCTGGTGCTCTACGCCCGGGCCCTGGGCGCGGGGCTCCCCCTACAGGCGTTACCCCAGGTGAACCCAAGCGATTAGGCCCACCGAGCGCTTTCGGGTAGTGGCCTCAGGCGGCTTGAGCCCCCATTTCCACCTCCCTGCCCGGCAGGAGGAGGCGGACGGGCCTCCCTTCCAGGAAGAGGGCGTAGACCAGGGGCCAGCCCTCGGGGTTGGGGGCCTCCCGGGCCCAGGCCAGGGCCTTCGCGGCTACCTCGGGCTCGTCCAGGGGGAGGAGGACCAGGCGGTAGGCCTCGGGGAGCTCCTGGAGGAGGCCTGCCTCCAGGAGGTGGTCCATGAGGATCCCGTCCAGCTCGGCCAGCCTTTCCGCGGGGTTCACCACGCTTCCCTCCCCTGGGCCTTGGCGGCCCGGTAGGCCTCAATGTACTCCTCGGCCCGCTGGGAGAGCTCCCTCTCCGCCGCCTTCGCCGCCCTGCCGGGATCCTCGGGAAGGTCCACGGGCTCGTGGGCGGCGACGCGGTTCCGGTCCCGATGGGCCCTGCCCCCGGCGGTGTCGTAACGGGCCACCCAGACCCAGCGACCCTCTTCGGGGTCCCACCACTCCAGCTGCACCGCCCAGGAGCGCAACCTTCCCCGCTCCACCTCTAGGGTGACGCGGAGGCGCCGGTCCGGGCCGAGGACCACTTCCCGCCTGCGGACCACCGTTCCAGGCTACCCTTCTCCCGGCTTCAAGGGCCTAAGGCCTTAGGGGCGGCTAAGGCAGGAAGCCAAGTCAGAGGCTGTCGTAAAAGCTCTCCACGGCCAGCTACGCGGCCCTGGCCAGCCGCTTCACCAACAAGCGTAGCATGCCC
>NZ_JBWGQW010000116.1:0-1386 GCF_056332225.1 Thermus sp.
GTCCTAGCGTCCACCTTCCACCTCCTTCCAGAGCTCGTGGAAGGGCCTGGGGCTGGGCTTCAGGGGGCCCCTGCCCTCGGTCCAGGCCTTGAGGAGGGGGACGTGGTGGTGGTGGAGCGGGGGGTGAGGCCAAGGCGGGGGGAGATCGCCGCCGTGCTTCACGACGGGAAGACCACGCTCAAGTACATCTACCCGGAGGGGAACGCGGTGGTTCTCAAACCCCACAATCCCGCCTATCCCACCCTGCGCCTGCCCGCTTCGGAGGTAGAGGTCCAAGGGGTGTTTCGCTTCCTTCTCCGGGGGCGGGAGGCCCTCGAGGCGATGCGGCTTCTTTTGAGGTGGAGCTATGAGCACTGAAGCCCTTTTCCGCGTTCGGGTTGCAGAGGAAGGGAAGTCGGAGTTCCGGCTGTTGCGGCTGCTCCCTTCCCGGGAGCGCTTGGTGGTGGCCCTGAGGGAAGGCGTCCTGGAGGGGCTTCTCGCCTTGCCACAAGGCTCCTTCCGCCGCCTTGGCCACGGGGAGGCCTTGGTGGTGCCCATGGCGGCCCTGCTCCCGGAGGAGAGGCGGCAGGTTGAGGTCTTGGGCTACGCCCACACCCCCAGGCGGCCCAAGGGGGAGATTGCGGCGGAGGTGTTCTTCCTTCAGGAAGAGGTGCCCCTGGTCTGGGTGAGGCTGGACCAGGACGGGGCCGGGGTGGTCCTCGAGGCGTTCCTGGAACCGGAGGAGGCGGCCTAGGGGCAAGGGGGCCTGAAGCCCCCCGGCGCAGGCCGTGGACCGGCTCACCGAGGCCATAGAAGGCGTGGACCTTCCGGAGCTCGTGGCCCGGCTCTTCCCGGACTCCGGGGCAAAGCCGGGAAGGCCCGGGCTCTACCGGGCGGCCTGGCGGGGGGACAGGAAGCCCTCCCTCTCCCTCTTCAAGTCCCGGGGGGTGTGGTTTTTCCGGGACCACGCCACCGGGGAGAGCGGCAACGCCTACCACCTCCTCCTGGCCACGGGCCTCTCCAAGGAGGAGGCGGTGGCCATCCTCCTCGGGGAGAGGCCGCTTCCCGAGCCCCCGAGACGAAAGAGGCGGGAGAGGCCCAAGCCCCCGCCCCTGGACCTGGAGAAGGCCCTGGCCGAGGCCCAGGCCCGGCTGAAAGCGGCCACCGGGCTCCCCGAGGTGCTGAAGGGGCGGGGCATCGCCCTGAAGGAGGCGGTCCTCCTCGGGATGGGCCTTTCCCCGGAGGGGGACCTCTACCTCCCCATCTACGACCCCCAGGGCAGGGTGGTGGCGGTGAAGGTGCGGCACCGGGAGCCCAAGGAGGGCCAGCGCTACCGCTACCTCACCCGGGGGAGCGGGACCCCGCCCTGGTACGGCCCGGGCTACGGGAAGCGGGCGGGGGTCCTGG
>NZ_JBWGQW010000117.1:0-1386 GCF_056332225.1 Thermus sp.
GAACCGAAGCGCGAGGAAAATCCCTCGCGCGCATCCTGAAAGGGATGCCCCCGGATTCATCCGGGGGAGGACGTCACCTACAAGCCCGCCCTCTTTTCCTCCCTCGTGTAGCTAAGACCAGGGGGCCCGAGGGCCCCACGGGGGAAGGCGGGAGGTGAAGGATGAAGGAGCTCAAGCTCACCCCCAAGCAGGCCCTCGCCCTTCTCAACCTCCTCCAGGCGGAGGAGGACTGGGAGGGCGACCTCCCTGAAGCCCTCCGGGAGGTGAAGAAGGCGTTGAAGCTCTGGCTCAAGGAGGAGGGGCTGAAGCGGAGCCCCGCGGGAAGCTACTACCTGGCCAAAGAGGCGTGAAGGGCTGGGGGGCGGGGGGACCCGCCCCCCGGTGGAAGGCGCGAGAAAGGAGGGATGAGATGAAAGCGGTCCTGAAGGCGTACCTGGCGCGGAAGCCCGAGCTCGTCTACACCAACCAGGGCGTGGCCATCTGGAAGACCTCGGTGGCGGTGCAGGGGCGGCGGAAGGAGGATGAGTCGGTGTTCTTGGAGGTCCTGGCCTTGGGCGGCCTGGCCGAGGCCCTGGGGGAGATGGACCCGCCCAAGGGGGCCTACGCCCACCTCGAGGGCAGGCTCCAGACCGAGACCTACGAGGGCAAGGAGGGGAAGAAGACCCGCCTGGTGCTGGTCCTGGATGCCTTCGGCCTCCTGGTGCGGCCCAAGAAGGAGGAGCCCAAGGAGGAGGGCGAGAAGGAGGGCGAGGACCTCTTCTAGGTAGAGGCCTGGAGGGCTTGGGGGGCGGAAGGCCGCCCCCCCGGCCAGCTTGTGGAGGTGAAGGCATGGCGCTAGAGGCGGCCAGGCTCAGGGAGGCCCTGAAGCGCATGGTGCCCCAGCCCACGGACTACGTGAGCTTTGACGGGGCCAGGGCGTGGACCAGCGGGATGGTGGAGGTGGAGATCCGGGTGGGGGAGGAGCGGCTTCTCCCCGTGGCCCTTCCCCGCAAGTTCTTCCTGGACCTGCTGGAGGCGGCGGAAGGGGAGGTGCGGCTCACCCCGGAGGGGCAGAGGCTCCGCCTCGAGGCCGGGGGCTTCCAGGCCGAGCTCCTCACGGCGGAGGCCTTCCCCCAACCCCTCTTGGAGAAGGCGGAGGACCCCGCCTTCCGGGTGGGAGAAGGCTTCCTGGAGGTCATGGAAAGCGCCTTTCCCCTAGGAAAGAAGCTCACCTCCCACCAGGGCAAGGTCCTGGTGGAGGCGGAGGAGGGGAGGGTGCGGGTGGTGGCCACGGACGGCTACCGCCTGCACCTCCACACCCTGGAGGCGGAGGTCTTCCAGGAGGGGGCCTACCTCCTTCCCGCCCAGGCGGAGGGGGCTTTGCGGGCCCTCGAGGGGGAGCTCACC
>NZ_JBWGQW010000118.1:0-1297 GCF_056332225.1 Thermus sp.
CCAGAAACCCTCCGGTGGGCTATGGACTGGGCGGGCCTCGAGGCGGAGAAGCTTGCCCGGAAGGTCCAGGTCAAGCCGGAGAAGGTGGAGCGCTGGCTAAAGGGAGAGGAGAGGCCCACCTACCCCCAGGCCCTCAAGCTGGCCCAGGCCCTCCACCTGGGCTTGGCCCGCCTCCTCCTCCCCCCGCCCGAGGTCAGGCTTCCCCTGAAGGACTTCCGCCGGGGAAGAGCGCGGGAAGAGCCCCCAAGCCCCGAGCTCCTCGAGGCCTTCCACGATGCCCAGCGCAAGCAGGAGTGGTGGCGGGAGCGCAAGGGGAAGCCTCTTCCCTTCGTGGGAAGGGGCAAGGGCGCTTCCCCGGCGGAGGTGGCCCAGGAAATGGGGGCCCTCCTCGAGGCAGAGGCCTTGCGCAAAGGGGCCCGGGACCACCAAGGCTTCCTCAAGGCCCTTGCGGACAAGGCGGAGGCCCTGGGTGTCCTGGTCCTGCGGCAAGGGCACGTGGGCACCCACACCCGGAGGACCTACGACCCGGGGGAGTTCTCCGGCTTCGCCCTGGTGGACCCCGTGGCCCCGGTGGTATTTTTGAACGCCCGCGAACACCCTTCCCGCCAGGTCTTCACCCTGGCCCACGAGCTGGCCCACGTGTGGCGGGGAGAAGGGGGCTTGGAGGGTGGGCTGGAGGAGGAGGCCCAAGATGAGGTGGAAGCCTGGGCCGACCAAGTGGCCGCGGAGTTCCTGATGCCCGAGGAGGCGTTTCGCGCGGCCTGGAATGGGTACCTTCCCCCCTTGGAAGCCGCCCGGGAGGCTTCCCGGCGCTTCTTCGTGAGCCCGAGGGCCGCCCTGGAGCGGGCCCTTCGCCTGGGGCTCGTGGGGCGGGAGGGGTACAAGGAGGCCCTCGAGGCCCTGCGGGAGGCCGCCCCTCCCCGCTCCAAGGGGGGCGGCGGGGACTTCTGGAAGACCCTCGTGGTCCAGAACAGCCCGGCCTTCGTGCGGGAGCTCCGTCGGGCGGCCCTCGAGGGAGAGGTGGACGCCAAGGACGTGGCCTTCCTCCTCAACGTGAACCTGAGGACGGCCTGGGACTTCCTGGAGGGGAAGGGTGTACCTACTTGACGCCAACGCCCTCATCACCCCCTTCCACCAAGGCCCCCTGGGAGCCCTGGCCAAGGCCCTCGGGAAATCGCCAGAGGAGGCCAAGACCCACCTCGAGGCCTGGTTCCAGCGGGGGGTGAAGAACGGCCTCCTCCGGCTAGGGCGCGAAGTGAGGGATGAAGTCTTGCGGAAGCCCGGACCGGGCTACAAG
>NZ_JBWGQW010000119.1:0-1275 GCF_056332225.1 Thermus sp.
AGCGTCCCTTCGAAGAGGTAAACCTCTTGGAAGAGCTGCTCGAGGCGCAAAGGGAGGTGAGCCGTGCGGATATTGCGTAACGCGGAGAGCGCCCGCGTTCTCGCCAAGACTCCGGGAGAGCTTCTCGAGGAAGGGAAGGGCGAAGGGGGCAAATACGTTGGCGGCAAGTGGGGCGGGCTTTACCTCCGCGCCCCTGACATCTACTTCCGTGTCCTGGAGAAGGCGGGGGACAAGCTGGTGCGTTTAGGAGACGTGGCGGAGGTGCGCTTCGGCATCAAGACCGGGGCCAACGACTTTTTCTACCTCGAGGTCCTCCCCTACCGCCCGGTCTGCCCCCTGTGCGGGGAGGTGCACCACGAAGCCCTCACCCGAGAAGAGGAAAACGCTTACTGGGCGAAGGGACAACGTCCTCCCGAGGATGCGCTGGTAGCCGTGCGCAACGGGCTCGGATGGGAGGGGTACCTCGAAGCAGCCGTCCTCCGCCCGCTGTTCAAGAGTCCCAAGGAGGCCTCCGCTCTAACGGTAGACGTGCCCGACCTCAACCGGGTGTTTCTTCCGGCTTGCGGTGATTACCAAGCTCTCCCTCTCCACGCCCAGGGCTACGTGGACTACGGGGAAGAGGTCCCCGTGGTGGTGGCCAAAGGACACAACAAGGGGCAGACCCTGGTGGGCATCCCCTCCCTTTCCACGGTGCGAGGGCGAAAAACCTGGTGGTGGCTGGGAGAGTGGCCCGAGGCGAAAGTGGTGTTGCCGATGTTTGAACGAGCCCGAAAATACGCCTTCTGGAACCCGTACCATGCGGCCATCGACAATGCGCTGTACCTGGTCCTTCCCCGGCCCAAAACCGACCTCCAAGGCCTTTTCCTGGTCCTCAACAGTAGCCTGTTCGCCCTCTTCAAGGAACTCCTGGCCCGCCCACCAGAAGGAGGCGGGGGAGGGCCTCTACAGATCAAGGTCTACCAGTACGAGGAAATGCCCATACCCCGTCCTGAACTGCTTCCCCTTTCCCTGTCGGCGAAAGGATTCTTAAGCACCTTCCTCACTCGCCCCATCCGCGACTTCTGGGAAGAGGTGGGGCTCACCCCACCCGATTTCGCGGACCCTCCCGCTCCGCTACCGGATCGCAAAGCTCTGGACGATCAGGTCTTCGATGCCCTCGGGCTCAGCGAGGAAGAGCGCCAGGAGGTCTACCGGGAAACCGCTCGGCTCGTCTGGGAGCGAATCGCTAAAGCCCGGGGCAGCCTCGAGGAGGAAGGGGAGGAAGAGTGAGCCGCT
>NZ_JBWGQW010000120.1:0-1258 GCF_056332225.1 Thermus sp.
CTCCGTGGTGCGGGAGGCGCTCCTTTGGGCCCCGGAGTTCAGGGTGCCCCTCCCGGAGGTGGCGTGATGGAGTGCCCCATGTGCGGGGGCAAGGGGAGCATCCTGGTGCGCCTTCCCGGAGGCGAGGAGGTGGAGGCGGCCTGCCTCGAGTGCCTGGACCGGGAGGCGGAGGAGGCGTGGGAGGAAGAGGATGAGGTGGAGAGGCTTTTTGAAACCGGTGAGCTCTTCTAGGCTCCTCGCCTTTCTCCTTCTTACGCTGGCCCCCGCCCTGGCCCAGGGCCTTCCCCAGGTGCGGGAGCTTGCGGGGCGGGAGCTCTACTGGTTCCTCGTGAACCGGGTCCAGGAGGCGACGGTGGTGGGCCTGCCCCCGGCCTCCCTGGGAGAGGCCCTGAAGGAGAAGCGCCTCACCCTGGTCCTGGGGCGGGAGGCGCCGCCCTCCTGGGCCAGGGGGGCGCGGGTGGTGCGCCTCGGGGGGACGCCCATGGCGGGCTGGTTCCTTCTCGCGGACGGGCGCTTCTTCGTGGCCCCCAAGGGGGAGGCCTTCGTGGTGGTGGAAAGCCCGGAGGTGGTGGCGGTCCTCCGGGGGTACTTCGGCGTGGCCTTGGCGGGGAGGAAGTAGATGCGGGTTCTCCGGTTGGACGGGAGCCGGAAGCGGCAGGTCTACGAGACCCCCGTGGGCGAAGGATGGATCCAGGAGTGGCCCACGGGAAGGTGCCGGGCCTGGTGGGAGGGCCCCGGAGGGGAACGGGAAGACCTCGGGGACTTCCCCAGCCTGGAGGAGGCTTACGAGGCCCTCGAGGAGGCCTTCGCCCAGCGGGTGAGGGAGGCGGGGCTTGAAAGGGACGAGGAGGACCTGGACCCTCCTTTTTAGCCTGCTCCTTTTGACCGCGGGGTGCGCCCTCGAGGCCCCCCTCCTCCGGCTCTCCCTGGGAAAGGAGGAGGTGCGGGTGGCGGAGGGCGGGGAGGCCACCCTCCCGGTGCGGGTGGAGGCGAGGGGGCTCAGGGCCCGCCTCCGGGTGGAGGGCCTGCCCCAGGAGATGACCCCCGCCGAGGAGGAGGTGGAGGGGAAGAGGGAGCTTTTCCTCTCCCTCTTGGGGCGCCAGCCCGGGACCTGGCAGGCCCGGGTGGTGGCCGAGGGCGGGGGGATGCGGCGGGAGGCCTCCTTCCGCCTGGTGGTGGAGGGGGCCTCCTCCCCGGACCTCTACCTGGAGGGCGCGGTCTACGTGGGCGGGGAAGGGACTGCGCCCCAGGCCGCCAC
>NZ_JBWGQW010000121.1:0-1202 GCF_056332225.1 Thermus sp.
CTGGAGGCCTTCCGCCGCCGGGCCACCCTGGGGGAGGTCTGCGGGGTCTTGCGGGAGGAGTGGGGGGAGTACCAGCCCGGGAGGTAGCATGGAGGGCGAAGCCGAGCTCTGGGGCTTTTTGGAGGGCTGGAAGGTGGTGCACGCGCACAAAAGCCCGGCGGGGTGAGGCCACCCCGCCGCGGCGCGGGTAGGGTTTAGGAACCTTGCTTCAGCCGCTCCACCACGGAGCGGTCCTCGAGGGTGGAGGTGTCCCCCTTGATCTCCTGCTCCCCGGCGGCGATCTGCCGGAGGAGGCGGCGCATGATCTTGCCCGAGCGGGTCTTGGGCAGGGCGTCGGTGAAGCGGATCTCGTCGGGGCGGGCGATGGGGCCGATGACCTTGGCCACGTGGGCCCTGAGCTCCTCCCGGAGGGTTTCCGAGGGGGCGTGCCCCTCCTTCAGGGTCACGAAGGCCACGATGGCCTCTCCCTTCAGAGGATCGGGCCTGCCCACCACCGCCGCCTCGGCCACCGCGGGGTGGGCCACCAGGGCCGACTCAATCTCCATGGTGCCCAGGCGGTGCCCGGCCACGTTCAGCACGTCGTCCACCCGGCCCAGGATGAGGTAGTAGCCGTCCTTGTCCCGGCGCGCCCCGTCCCCGGTGAAGTAAACGCCGGGGTGCTGGCTGAAGTACTGCTGCAGGAAGCGCTCGGGGTCGCCCCAGACGGTGCGGAGCATGCTGGGCCAGGGGCGGGTGATGCAGAGGTGGCCGCCCTCGTCGGGGTTCTCCACGGGGCGGTGCTCGCTGTCCAAAATCTCGGGCACCACGCCGAAGAAGGGCTTCCCGGCGTGCCCCGGCTTCATGGCGTGGGCCCCGGGCAGGGTGGTGATCATGATGCCCCCCGTTTCCGTCTGCCACCAGGTGTCCACGATGGGGCAGCGGCCCTTGCCGATGACGTTGTAGTACCAGAGCCAGGCCTCGGGGTTGATGGGCTCGCCCACGGTGCCGAGGAGCCTCAAGGTGTCCAGGCGGTGCTTGAGGGGCCACCCTTCCCCCCACTTCATGAAGCTCCGGATGGCGGTGGGAGCGGTGTAGAGGATGGTGACCCCGTACTTGTCCACGATCCGCCAGAAGCGGTCGGGCTCGGGCCAGTTGGGGGCCCCCTCGTACATCACCGTGGTGGCCCCGTTCAGAAGAGGCCCGTAGACCACGTAGGAGTGCCC
>NZ_JBWGQW010000122.1:0-1168 GCF_056332225.1 Thermus sp.
CGGTGGGTGAAAGCCTACGAGGAGAAGGGCATCCGCCCCACCCTGGACGTCCTGGTCCTCTGGGCCCAGGGGAAGAGGGTGGTCCCCAACACCAAGTCCGTGGCCGTGGACCTGGGCCTCGTCCTGGTTCTCCCCGAGGTGGAGGAGGCCAAGCGGCCTATGCTCATCACGTTGCTGGCAAACTACCTGGCCGACATCTTTGACGATCACCGGTCTAGAAGGTTTTACGCCGGCCTCATGTGGGCCGTGGTCAGGGGCGAACTCCCGGCCCAGTACGTCTTCGCCCTCTTGGTGAGGGTGATGAGGGACTACATGGAGGGGCAGGTCACGAGGCCCGGGGCTTACCTGGTTCGGACCCTGAAGGAGGCCTTCCCGGGGGCGGTGGGGAAGGGGGAGGAGGTGGCGGCGTAGGCGAAGGCCGTTCCCCTCACCCCCCTTCCCCCGGTCTTCTAGACCCCCTTGGGCGGGCTAGAGCCTTCCTGGGGCGGGGTGGGGCCCTCATCAACCCTGGCGGGAGGCGGGGGAAGGGCCTCCAGGTCCTCCACCACCAGGAGGCCCGAGACCGCCCGCCCCCGCACCCTCAGGGCCAGGCCTTCCCCCGGCGGGGCCACCTTGGGGCGGAGTTCCTTGGGGACCATGACCTCCAGGGGGAAGGGCTTGGGGAGGAGGCCCTGGGGGTTGGGGCGGATCTCCAGGACCAGGTAGCCGGCCACCTCCTCCCAGGCCTGGGGGATTCCGAGGGCGAAGAAGCGGCCGTAGACCCCCTCCCAGCGGGCGGGGTCTTGGGAAAAGCGGGCGAGCTGGAACCTGGCCAGGTCCAGGCGGCCTTCCTTGGTCCTGGGCCAGAGGCGGGCGCCCACCTCCAGGCCTTCGGGGTGGGCGGCGAGGACCTTGGCCAGGGCCTTGCGGGTCTTGGGGAGGAGGCGCTTGCGGGTGAGGGGGACCTCCCCGCCCAGTTCGGGGAGGGAGAGGACGGGGGGCGCCTTGGGCTTCTTCGGGGGCAGGAGGGTCCCCCGGGCGTAGAGGGTGGCGTAGTACAGGAAGGGGGCTTGGGCTTCCACGGGGTCAGGATACCCTAGGCCTAGGCGGCCACCTCCACCTTCTCCTCCCCCAGGGTTGTCCCGGCGTGAAGCGAAACCCCGGCCCCAGCGGGCCGGGGTTGGACCAG
>NZ_JBWGQW010000123.1:0-1147 GCF_056332225.1 Thermus sp.
GTCCTGGGCGGCTTGGCGGTGCACGTCTTCGGGGGCTAGGGGGAGATCGGGGAAACCCGTTCTTCAGAGCAGGAAACAGAGGTGCTTAGCTGAAAATGGAGAAGGCATGTAGAGCGCGCAAAACAGGCCTTGGTATCCCCATTCATTGGGCCTCCCTAGTTACCGGCCGCTTTCCCAGGGAAACATCTTGAGGCCCATTTTATTGGGGATCTTCAGTAGCACGTAAGTCCATTGGTTGTAAACTCCCTGAGAAGGAGGTGCGGCATGAGGTCAAGTCGGTGGCTCTTGGCTTTGGGCTTGGGGGCGGTTCCGTTCCTGGCCACCCGTGGTGAGGAGGCACCTGGAAGCGGAGGGGGTGGAGGCGGCGGTGGAGATGACGGAGGCGGTACCGCGGGTACCACTTGGACTCTCCGTGCTCCTGGAAATATTCCCTACGCCGTCATCTACGGCAACGGCACTTTCGTGGCGGTGGGCCGCTACGGCACCATCCTCACCTCCCCCTGAAGGGAAGGAGTCGTGAGCAGCCTAAGTTTCGGTAGGAGGCAGGCGCGGTTACGAGGCGGGGGAGGCCCTCCCGGCGGGGCGTGACCCTGGTCGGCGGCGCCGCTGGTCCTGGCCTTCCTGCTGGTCGTCTGGGTTGGGTGTCCCCCGTCCCCCCGTCTCTTTCTGGGGAGCCTCCTGGTGTTCAGCGGCCTCGCCACGGCGGTCCTGGCACTTTGGGAGCAGGCGAGGGGGGAGGCCTCGCAGGAGCGGAAGTGAGGAGCCTGAGGCAAGTGTCGGAAACTGGGCCTGCGGGCCCTAGGGTACCCCCTATAGGCGGGGTGGCTAAGCCCCTGCCGCCTCGAGGCCTCCACCCGGTGGCCCGTCCCTAGCAGCAGAGCCTCTTCCGCTTGGGCCGGATCCCCCTAGTCCGGGGACCTCCACCCCGGCGGGAAGCGCTGGTGGTGGACGGGCCGGATTGCTTCGGGAGTTAGTGAAGAGCAACGTCAAAGCTGGGCTCTTAGAGGCTGTCGTAAAAGCTCTCCACGGCCAGCTACGCGGCCCTGGCCAGCCGCTTCACCAACAAGCGTAGCATGCCCAGATACACCCAGGCCTCAAGGTAGCTTCGCTGACCACTGACCCGAGGGTTGGCTTCATAGTCCTTGGC
>NZ_JBWGQW010000124.1:0-1146 GCF_056332225.1 Thermus sp.
CCAAGCCAAGTGGACCCCGCCAAGTACGAGAGGCTGGTCTTCGGGCTTATCCTGGTGCTCATGATGATCTTCCGCCCTGACCCACACCCCCCGGGACCCGGTGGCCTGGGCCTGGCTCCTGGAGCTGGATCCCTCGCGGGTGGGGAAGGTGGTGGACCGGGCCCTGGCCCGCTGGCTCCGGGACGAGGAGGCCTCCCGGGGCTTCCGCGAGGCCTTCCAGCCCTGGGAGGTCTTCCGGCACCTTGGGAGCCCGGCAGCCTGCCTCCACGCCCGCAGGCTCCTGGCCCTGGACGGGGAGCGCTTCCTCCGGGAGTGGCGCCGCCACCCCGAGGCCCTGCTCTCCTTCCTCTCCCCGGGGCACCGCTTCCTGGACTGGGAGGCCTACCGGGGGCTCCTGCGCCGGGGGTACGCCCTGCTCCGGGCCCAGGGCTGGGGGGAGGGGGAGGCCCGCTGGCTCCTGGCCTACCCGAGCCTCACCCGGGGCGTGCGCGAGGAACCTCCCTTCGCCGAGGGGCGGGTGCCCAGGGAGGTTCTCTCCCGGCTCCTCTCCCTCCTCCTCCGGGCGGGGATCCTGCAGGAGCCCGGGCGGGGGGTTCCCTGGTTGCGCGAGCTGGACCGCGAGGATTGGGGCCTCCTCCTGGGCCTCCTGGCGGAGGACCCGGACCCCTCGCCCGCCCAGGAGGAGGCCATGGTGGCGGTGCTGCGGGCCTGGGGCCGCGGGCCGGGGGGAGAGGATGCCTTCCTGGCCCTTCACCTCCTAAAGCGGGCCCTGGAGGAGCCCTGGCGCTTCACCGCCCTCCGGGACAAGAACCTGGGGCTTAGGGCCCTGGCGGAGCGGATCCTCGGGAGGCCCAAGCCCCTCTTCCCGGGGCCCTTCGCCCGTGGGGGGCTGGTGGCGGTGGAGCTCCTCTCCCCCGAGGCCCTGGAGGAGGAGGGCAAGGCCATGGGGCACTGCCTGGGGAGGGAGGACTGGACCTGGGTCTTCCTGGGAGAGAAGCGGTTCTTCGGCCTGCGGGACGGGGAGGGCCGCCCCGTGGCCACCCTGGCCCTCCGGCGGGCCCCTGGGGGCTGGCGGGCGGTGGAGGTGCGGGGCCCGGGGAACGCGGAGGTGTCCCCGGAGGTGGAAGCCTTCGCCCGGGAGCTGGC
>NZ_JBWGQW010000125.1:0-1125 GCF_056332225.1 Thermus sp.
CGAGCCCCTACCGGGGGCCCGAGGACTTCCCCCTCTTCACCGCCAGCGTCCCCAAGGACCGGGTGCGGGAGTTCCTCGCCCTGAAGGAGCCCCGGGGCTACGAGCGGCTCTGGCTGAACCCGGGCCGCGCCCCCCTCCGCCCCTTGGAGCCGGTTTTGGAGGACCGCCCCCGGGTGGAGGGGCCCCAGGCCCTCGAGGGCCGCGAGCGGGCCTTCCAGCTCCTGCAAAGCCGCAAGGGGCCTAGGGGTGGGGTGATCTACCACGGGAACCCCGCTCTGCCCTACGCCGCCCTCACCTTTGACGACGCCCCCCATCCCCTCTTCACCCCCCTCCTCCTGGACACCTTGAGGCGGCTTGGCCTCAAGGCCACCTTCTTCGTCATTGGCCGCAACGCCGAGGCCTATCCCTACTTCGTGCGGGACCTGGTGGCCCAGGGCCACGAGCTCGGGAACCACACCTACCACCACGTGCGCCTGCCGGGCCTCCCCGAGGCCGGGGTGCGGGAGGAGCTCCTCCTCTGCAACCAGGTCCTGGAGGACCTCGCGGGGGCCCCGCCCCGCTACTTCCGCCCGCCCGGGGGCCGCTTTGACCGCACCGTGCTCCGGGTGGCCCGGGAGCTCGGCCTCACCACGGTCTTCTGGACCGACGACCCCGGGGACTACGCCAGGCTTTCACCCCAGGTCCTGGAGGCCCGCCTGCTGGCCCACCTCCGCTACGGGGGCATCGTCCTCCTTCACGAGAACGTGCGGGCCACCCTCGAGGTCCTCCCCGCCTTCCTCCGCCTGGCCCGGGCCCGCGGCCTGGCCCTGGGGCCGGTCTCCTCCTTACCCCTCGCCCTGCGATGAGGGAACCCGCCCTGGACGCCTTCCGGGGCCTGGTGGTGCTCCTCATGCTCTTCGTGAACAACCTGCCCCCGGGCGCCCCTCCTTGGCTCGGCCACGGGCCCTTCGGCCGGAGCTACTTCCTGGCGGACTGGGTCTTCCCCTGGTTTCTCCTGGCCATGGGGGCGGCCATCCCCATGAGCCGGAGGGGCTTCCTCCGCCTCGGGCTTCCCGAGTGGCGCTACGAGGTGCGCGTCCTCCGCCGGTCCGCCCTCCTCTTCCTCCTGGGCCTAGGCCTCACCGG
>NZ_JBWGQW010000126.1:0-1121 GCF_056332225.1 Thermus sp.
GGCCCGGCACGTCTTCGTGCGCAGGCCCTCGGCCTACGCCCTCTTCGTGGCCCCGGCGGAGGCCTTCTTCCACGTGACCCAGGAGGGGCTAAGGGACCCGAAAGCTTTGGAAGGGCCCCTGGGGGAGGAGGAGGCTTTCCCGCCAGGGAAAGAGCTTGAGCCCTACTGGGTCTTCGCCAAGAAAAGCCACCGCCGGAGCATGGTCTACGGGGATCTGGTGGGGCGCTTCCTGGCAAGAAGCCCAGGGGAGGCGGTGAAGCAGGCCCTCCTCGAGGCCCAGGGGGTGGCCTTCTGGGCGGTGCCGGAGCGAGCGGTGGTGGGCACCGAGCCCACGCCCGAGGTGGTGGAGAGCTGGTTCGCCCCGGCCAAGGACAAGACCTACCGCCTGCAGAGCTACTACGGGCTCGTCACCGCCAAGGAGGTGGCCGATGGGGCTTGACCCCGTGCTGAAGGAGGCCCTCATCGCCAAGCTCACCGCCTTAGCCGACGACGAGGTGGTCCTGGCCCAGCGCCTCTCCGAGTGGGTGGCCCACGCGCCCATCCTCGAGGAGGACATCGCCATCGCCAACCTGGCCCAGGACGAGCTGGGCCACGCCAAGCTCTACCTGGACCTGAGGCGGGAGCTGGACGGGTCCGACCCCGATGAGCTGGTTTTCCTCCGGGACCCCCTGGAGTACCAAAACGCCGTCCTGGTGGAGCTTCCCAAGGGGGACTGGGCCTTCACCATGGTCCGGCAGTACCTCTTTGACCTCTACGAGAACCTCTGGCTGGAGGAGGCGAGGAGAAGCGCCTACAGCCCCTTGGCGGAGGTGGCCGAGAGGGCCCTCAAGGAGGAGCGCTTCCACCTAAGGCACTCGGCCCTCTGGGTGGAGCGCCTGGGCCTGGGCACGGAGGAGTCCCACCGGAGGGCCCAGGACGCCCTGGAAACCCTCTTCCCCTACGCCAAGCAGCTCTTCGCCCCCCTGCCCGGGGAGGAGGAGCTTTGGGCGGCGGGGTACGTGCCGGAGCTAGGGGGCCTTTGGGGCCGCTATGTGGAAGAGGCCACCCGCCACCTGGAGCGCTCGGGGCTCAAGGCGCCCGAGGGCGGCTACGTGCCGAAAAGCCGGAAGGAGCACACGGAG
>NZ_JBWGQW010000127.1:0-1100 GCF_056332225.1 Thermus sp.
ACTCGCCGGGCCACCACGCCCGCGGGGCTGATGGGTAGCCACCCGCCCCGGCCTCCCCGCCGCACAGTATCCCGGTCGTCCAAGACCGCATCCACATGGAAGGCTCACGGGGTCGGGTGGCCACCTCCCTCAGTCTACCCAAGGGAGAAAGACCATGCCCTTCGCAGGTATTGACGTCAGCAAGCCCCACCTGGACCTGGCCCTGGTCTTTGGCACCGCCAAGCCCATCCGCCTCCGCTTCCCCAACACCCCCGAAGGCCGCCAAGCCCTCCTCGCCGCCCTCGCCCACCACCGCCCCGCCTGGGTGGCCCTGGAGCCCACCAGCGCCTACCACCTCCCCCTCCTCAAGCTCCTGGCGGAAAAGGGCCTCCAGGTGGCCCTGGTCAACCCCTACCACCTGGCCGCCTTCCGCAGGGCCGCGGGGGAGCGCCACAAGACCGACCGCATAGACGCCCTCCTCCTCGCCCACTACGCCTGGGTCTACCGGGAAAGCCTCCGGGCCTACACCCTCCCCCCAGAAGCCCTCCAGGAGCTCAAGGCCCTGGTGGGCTACCGGGAGGATCTGGCCGGGCGGGAGCGGGCCATCCTCAACCAGATGGAGGCGGCGGAATGGGCGGGGAGCAGGGAGGTCCTCGCCCTCCTCCAGAGGGAGCTGGCCTGCGTGAAGGGGCTCCTTGGGGAGGTGGAGGCCAGGATCCAGGCCCTCCTCGCCGCCCTCCCCGAGGCGGAGGTGCTGATGGGCCTGCCCGGGGTGGGGCCCCAGGTGGCGGCGGCGGTGCTGGCCCTCCTGCCCCCGGAGCTTTGGGGCCGGGCGAAGAGGGCGGCCTCCTACGCGGGGCTCATCCCCGAGCGGGAGGAGTCGGGGAAGAGCGTGGAGAGGAGCCGCCTCTCCAAGAAGGGGCCTCCCCTCTTGCGGCGGAAGCTCTACATGGGGGCCCTGGTGGCGGTGCGCCATGACCCGGAGATGCGGGCCTTCTACCACCGCCTGCTCTCGCGGGGAAAAACGAAGAAGCAGGCCTTGGTGGCCGTGGCCCACAAGCTCCTCAGGCGGATGATGGGAAGGCTCAGGGAGTACTACGCTGGCCGGTTGGTCCAGGGGG
>NZ_JBWGQW010000128.1:0-1077 GCF_056332225.1 Thermus sp.
CTTTAGGCCTCGGCCCCCAAGGGAGGCTTGCGGGCCTATGCCACGACCTGGGCAAGGCCACCCCCTACTTCCAGGAGATGCTCCAGGGGAAGCGGCGGAAAGGGGACCCCCTCACCTGGCACGCCCTTTTGGGGGCCCTCTTCGCCGCCTAGACCGCCAGGAGGAGGGGCCTCGAGGGGGACGCCCTCTTCCTCTTCCTCGCCGTCTTGGAGCACCACGGAAGCCTCTCCTCCCCCTGGGAAAGGCTCCCCCCGGGCCTGGCCGAGGGCAGGCGCCCCAAGGAGGGGGCGTGGGGCGTCCTCCCTGAGCAGCTAAAGGCCCTGGACACCGGGGCCTTCCGCGCCCTCGCGGCCTCCTTGGGCCTGCCGGACCCCGGGCCCTTCCTGGACTACTCCGCCCTCCTGGACGCCGACCGCAGGCTTGCGGGCCAGGCCCTCCCCCTTGCACCTAGGCCCATCCCGCCCCGGGCCGTGGAGGCCCACCTCGCCGCCAAAGGGCCTTCCGGCCCCTTGGGCCCCCACCGGGAGGCCCTTTTCCGGGGGGTGGCCCGGGCCCTGGAAGCCCCTCTAGAGCGCCTCTTCCCCGCCCGCCTCACCCTCACCGCCCCCACGGGGGCCGGGAAGAGCCTGGCCGCCCTCCGCTTCGCCCTGGGCTTGAGGGAACGGGTCCGGGAGGAGTCCGGCCTCCTTCCCAAGGTGGTGTACGCCCTCCCCTACATCGCCATCGCCGACCAGGTGGAGGAGGAGGCCCGCGAGGAGGCCGAGCGGGCGCGCCGCCTCGCGGAGGCCAAGGAGGCCCTCGAGGCCCTCGCACCAAAAGTTTTCGCCCTCCGGGGCGGGGACCCGGACGTGCTGGTCATGGCGGACCACCTGAGGGGCCGCCTCGAGGCGGGGGACCTCGAGGCCGCCCTCCCCGTGTGGGTGGCGGGGGAGCCCCGCCCCTCGGGGCCCGGGTGGGTGCCCCTGGCCCTGGCCGGAGTGCCCGGGTGGGCCCTGCCCCCGGCCCAGGTGTCCCTCCTCTAGCCCTTTCGCCTTCCCCCCTGCCCCGGGATCCCCGGGGTGGGGTGGTGCCTCTTTT
>NZ_JBWGQW010000129.1:0-1076 GCF_056332225.1 Thermus sp.
GGAGCTTACCGAGGCCGCCGAGCGGGCTCTGAAGACCCTGGAGGAGCGCTACCGGGAATACCGGGACCGCCTGGAGGACGCCAGGCGGAACCTCAGCGGGGCTCTGGAGGAGACCCGGAGGCGCATCCTGGCCCGCCTCGAGGGGGAGTACCCCGAGGCCCTGAAGGCCCTCTTCGAGCGGCACCTTCCCCGGTTCGCCGACCAGTACGGCAGGGAGATCGAGGGCGAGGAAGCCCCCGCGAACCCCCGCATCCGCGAAGCCTTCGCCGCCGACTCCGCCGCCGCCCTCATCGCCCGGGTGCTCTTCCTCCGCTTCCTGGAGGACCTGGAACTCACGAAAAAGCGCCGCCTCACCAACGGGGGACCGGAGCGGTGGCAGGAGTTCGTGGAGTTCCTCACCGACCGGGCCACCGCCCTGGTCAAGGTGGCCTCCCTGGACCTTTCCGGGGCCTACCGGGAGCCCTTTGAGGAGGAGACCTTCTCCTGGGTCCTGGAGACGAACGGGGAGATGGACCGGAGCCTGCAGCGGCTCATCCTCCGGGTCAACGCCTACAACTTCGCCGAGCTTTCCGAGGAGGTCCTGGGGGACATCTACCAGAGCTTCCTCCCCCCCGACAAGCGCAAGCGACTGGGGGAGTTCTACACCCCCAAGGAGGTGGTGGACCTCATCCTCCGGGAAACCGCCCTTTCCCACGAGGACCTGTACCCGAGGGTCCTGGACCCCGCTTGCGGTTCCGGCTCCTTCCTGGTGCGCTACCTCCACCACCGGGTGGAGGAGGCGAAAAGGCGGGGCATCGCCCTGGACCCCGAGGCCCTGTCCCGCTCCATCTGGGGGTTTGACCTCAACCCCTTCGCCGCCTACGTCAGCATGTTTCAGCTCCTCTGGGGCCTTCTCCGGCTGAAAGGGGGAAGGCCCGAGGTTCACGTCTACAACCTCAACTCCCTCCTGGACGACGGGGACATCGCCTACCTGGTACGGCGGAGTCCGGGGGAGGAGGCCAGGGACGAGGGGGAGTGGGACTACGTGGTGGGCAACCCCCCGTACATCCGGGCGGAGCGGGCGAAGTACGGGGAGG
>NZ_JBWGQW010000130.1:0-1057 GCF_056332225.1 Thermus sp.
CCTTCCTGGGCGGGGGCGCCTCCCTCTTCCGGGGCTCCGGGGGGCTTTCGGGCTCGGGCGGGGCGGGCCTTCGCGCCTCCTTCGGCGCGGGCCCCTTCCGCCTCCCCTCCAGGTGGGGGTTCCGGTCCCCCTCTATGGGCTCGGGGAGGGGCCTCTCCCCCTTCCGGGCCAGGGCCCACTTCCCCAGGGGGAAGGCCCGCTCGGCGAGGAGCCTCCCCCCCCGCAGGGCCCCCTCAAAGCGGTAGGCCTTCTTGGGCTCCAGGAAGGCGGTGAAGCCCCGGGCCCGGACCAGGGTGAGCCGGAAGGCCTCCCCGCTCTTGGGCTGGACGAGGACCACGAACCTCCGCCCGTCGGCGTGGAGGAGGAGGCCGTGGACCACGAGCTCCGGCCCCTCCAGGGGGCGCTTGAGCTTGGTGGCCGCCTGGGCCAGGACGAGCCTCCCCTCCCCGTCCGTCCTGGGCCAGAGGCCGAAGACCCCCTCCCCCCGGTGCTCCTCGGGCTGGGTGAGGGCGTACCCCGCCACCTCCACCCGGCACCCCCGGGGAAGGCGGGGGCTGGAGAAGCCCTCCTCCCCCAGGCTCCCCTCCAGGAAGAGGGTGGCCTGGTGGGGGATGTGGGGCCCGCGCCTCTCCTTGGTGGCCTCTCGCGCCTCCTCCACCCTCCCTCCTAGAGGCCGAAGCGCCTGAGCACCTCCCGGGCCCGGTCCACCACGCTCTTCCCCGTCCCCTCGGGCCTCTCCTCCTCCAGGGAGCGGAGGAAGGCCAGGAGGCTCTCCCTGGTGATGCGGGCCGAGCGGGGGGTGGGGTGGACCCGCCGGAGCTTGCCCTCCGCCACCAGCTTGAAGATGGTTCGGCGGGAGAGGCCGAGGGCCCTCGCCACCTCCTGGTAGGTGAGGAGGAGCTTCCCCTCCAGGGGGTCCCGGACCTCCGCCCTGGCCTCCTCGCCCTCCGGTTTCAGGGCGTCCCTGGGCATGCCCACATGTTAGAGGCTGTCGTAAAAGGGTGGTATCCTTAAGGGGTGACTCTTAGACGATCTTACCCCAGCGACCTCAGCGATG
>NZ_JBWGQW010000131.1:0-1057 GCF_056332225.1 Thermus sp.
CGTTGATGCCCTTGTGGTCGGAGAGGATGCCCCCCACCTCCACCAGGGTGTGGATCTCGTCCCCCACCACCTTCTCCTATACAGGAAGTTAGCAAGTTCGTCTAGGGGATTGACAAAAAAAAACTCAAAACCTACACTAAGTTTCGTCGTTTGTTGAGGACACCAGCTTTGAACAAATTCTTTGAAGAAGAAGATCTCCCCTGGTTTGGGGATTTAAAAAAGGAACTGAAAGAGTCGCTAGAAGGAAGAATCTTCTTGGTTGAGAAGGTAACTCCGTGTAGAACGGGTTACCTTTTAGAGCTAGAAACCTTCAAAATTTTCCTTTTCGCAGGTTCTAAAGGGTTTCAAGCCTGCCAAGTTTGGGAAAACGAGTTACCCTTAAAAACTAAGGCAAAACCGCACCCCGCGGTTTTGATAAAAAAATCCGCAAAAAACGGATTTGTTTTTGGACTTCTAGAGGATAACCCTTGCCAGACTGAGTGGATTGGCAACTCAATTTGGTGTAAATCCACCACTCACCCTTCACCCACTGTAGACAGTGGCGCGACTCAGACTAAGGAGGAGCCGAAACCTAAACGTTAAAGGAGAAGGGTTTTTAAGCCGCTTGAAGCGGCTTAAAAACCCTGCGAAGGGCTAGAGTACTGAAAACCTCCTCTAAAGCCTTTAAAAGGCTCGTACAAACTCCGAATAAAAAAAAAGAAAACCCCCCTCACTGTTAAGGTGGGGGGGGGATTTCGTCGTTTATTGAATTTTATTATCCGCCAGCGTCTCACCCACCGACACTACCCCTAGTGCCGGTAACCTAAGGTTACTCCTTACTACTAAAAAAAGTCAAGAGAGTGGGTAAAGGGGTGAGGGGGGATTCACCGGACACTCTCAGGAATTTTTCCAACAAGCTCGACGGTTTGGTCCAAATAAGTTCCGGTATCCCCAAGTTTGGCGGAGTTATAAACGCCCGGAGTTAGAATCGGCAATCGAACTGGGGATGGCCTGGTTCATCGTCTCGGAGGTGGGCCTCTTCGCCATCCTCATCGCGGGCTACCTCTACCTCCGGCTC
>NZ_JBWGQW010000132.1:0-1054 GCF_056332225.1 Thermus sp.
AGCCAGTCGGCGTGCTGCCGGGCCAGGGCGGCGTAGAAGAGGCTCTCGAACTCCCGGGCGGGCCTGAGCCTTCCCATCTCCCGGCGCACCACCTCCGGGGTGAGGGCCTCCGAGGTCCAGAGGCGGTAGGTCCTCTCCCAGTCCCGCCACCCCAGGTGGAGGAGGACGAGCCGGGCGATGAGCTCTCCCTCCCGCCCGGCGTCCGTGGCGATGACCACCCGCTCCGCCCCCTTCAGGGCCTGGCCGATGGCCTTCAGGAGGTCCTCCTGGGCCTTTCCCCTGGGGGCGTAGCGGAACCGCTCGGGGAGGACGGGGAGGTCTTCCCGGCGCCAGGGCCTCGGGGCCAGGTCCTCCGCCACCTCCAGGAGGTGGCCCAGGGCGTGGGCCACCACCAGGTCCCCCTTGCGGAAGAAGGGGCCTTCCCGCTCCGCCCCCAGGGCCCGGGCCAGGTCCCGGGCCACCGAGGGCTTCTCCGCCAGGACCAGCGTCTTCACGAGGACGAGTCTAGGACGGGGCCAGGGCCCTTGGCCGCCAGCGGCCCACCTCCCGCTTGGGGATGGCGCCTCCCTCGAGGGCCACCCCCTCCTCCCGCCAGGTGAGGTCCTGGGCCCCCGCCAGGGCCCGTGCCAGGGCCAGGGTGGGGTCCTCCTCGGCGGCGGAGACCAGGCCTCCCTCCACCAGCTCCCCCTCCAGGGCGAGGCTCGCCCGGGCCTTCCTGGCGATGAGGGCCAGGGCCGCCTCCTGCAGGGTCCCCCGGTAGGCCAGGAAGACCACCCGCACGGGCTTTTTCTGGCCGATGCGCCAGCTCCGCCGGGCCGCCTGGCGGAGGGTGTACACGGAATACTCGGGCTGGTAGAAGACCACGGTGGGGAAGTCCACCAGGTCCAGGCCCGTCTGCACCAGCCTCGGGTGGACCACCAGGGCGTCCAGGCCCTTCCGCACCGCCTCGGCGATCCACGCCTCGCGCCGATCGGGGGCGGTGGTGCCCGCCCGGAGGCCCGCCGCCCTCAGGCCCCCCTCCCGGAGGAGGCCCACCAGGCGGTCCACCTGGTCC
>NZ_JBWGQW010000133.1:0-1047 GCF_056332225.1 Thermus sp.
CGCCAAGGAGGGCCGGGTCAAGAGGGTCTTCCGGGTGGGGGAGAGGCTCTTGGGCGAGGTCCAGGGCTCGGAGCCCAGGCCCTACCGGGTGGAGGTGGGGCCGGGGCTTGTGGGGAGCTGCACCTGCCCCTACCCCTTCTTTCCCTGCAAGCACGCCGCCGCCCTCCTCTACACCTACCTGGAAAGGCGCCCCGAGGACCTGAGGCCCCGCCTCGAGGCCCTTTCCCCCGAGGAGGCCAAGGGGCTTCTCCTGAGGCTTTCCGGGCTTCCCGAGGTGGCCTTCCTCCTCAAGGAGGCCCTTTTCCCCGAGGAGGCCTTTGCGGAGGGGGTGCGGCGCCTCAGGCAGGCCTTTCGCCTGGGCGGGGGAGAGGAGGAGGCCAAGGGGCTCCTCTTTAGGCTTCCCCAGGCGGGGGAAAGGGAGGTGGGGCGCTTTATAGAGGTCCTCCTCGAGGCCCCCTTTGACCCCGAGCCTTACCTTCGGGTGGCCCTTGGCCACTACCTGGAGCTCGGGGGGGACCCCGCTCCTCTCCTCCGCCTCTACCTAAAGGCCCCTTCCCCTTCCCTGGAGGAGGCCCTCCTCGCCCTGGGGAAGGAGCGCCCCGAGGCCCTTCTTCCCCTCCTGGAGAAGGAGCGCTCCCCCATCGCCCGCGCCCTCAGGGCCGAGCTCCTCTTTGCCCTCGGGAGGGAGGAGGAGGCCCTCGCCCTTCTCCGGGAAGGCCTCCATGGGGTGGAGGACTACCTGGCCTTCGTGGAGCGTCTCTTGCGCCTGGGCAGGAGGGAGGAGGCCCTGAGGTACGCCGAGGAGGCGGTGGCCTGGTTCGGCAAGGACCCGAGGCTTCTTCCCCTCTTGGACCTCCTCGCCGCCCACCGGGGAAGCCCGGAGGACCACCGGGCCCGCTTTCTCCTAAGGCCCAATCTCGAGGACTACCTCGCCCTCAAGGCCAAGCTGGGCCGGGCCTTCGCCGAGGAAAGACCCCGCCTCCTTCGCCAGGTGCAAGACCCTGCCCTCCTCGCCCGCATCTACCTCCTGGAGGAGGACTGGAAGGC
>NZ_JBWGQW010000134.1:0-1038 GCF_056332225.1 Thermus sp.
GGCGAGGTTGGAGCGGGTGGTTTTCCTGAGGGAGGCGAAGGCCTTATGGACCCAGAGGGTGATAACTTGGGAAAGGGGGGTAGTGGGCGGCATACCTTACTTACCCCCCCTCTTCTCTTCCCTTGTCAAGGCCCAGCCCTCAAAGTGATGAGAGCTCAGGCCCCGGGCGGGTTGACAAGAGGAAAGGGCGAGTGGGATAATGGCCCCAGAAGGGAGGTGAGAAAAAATAAAAGGGTGAAAAAAAGCTATGGCCAGTTAAGAGGCAGGCAAGTCAGCTCCAGGCATTCATGGCCGCGCGATGCATAAAGGCGCGGAAAATCCTAAGGAGAGAAGAAGTATGCGGAACGCGAAAGGCTTCACCCTGATTGAGCTCTTGATCGTCATCGCCATCATCGCCATCCTGGCGGCGGTATTGATCCCCAACGTCCTCAACGCCCGCAAGCGGGCTATTGACTCCTCGGCCCAGGCCTACGCCCGTCAGGTGGCCACTTGGATCGCGGCTGCGGACTCCGGGGGCGCGAATCTGTCTGGCCTTACCAGCTGCACGGACCCCAAGCTCCAGGCTGAAGGTGCCCCTGCTAGCTACCCCAATGGGGTGAGCAACTGCCAGATTAGCTACGTGGGCGGGCGCTTCACCGTGACGGTTACTACGGTAACGGGCAAGACTTTCACCACCATCTATTAACTGCCCTGAGCTTCCAGCCCCGGGTTCGGTGCCTGGGGCTGGTAAGCTTTTGAACATGAAAGCCCTCACAGGTATCGCTCTCGCCTTATACCCGTGGCTTATCCTCCCGGTTGGCCTAAGCCCGCTTCCGGAGCGGGAGGGTCTTTGGCTCGTGCCGAAGCTCGCGCTTCTCCTGCTTTTGAGCGTTCTTCTTTTGCCCTTCTGGCACCTTGCGCCAAGGCCCATAGGATTTCTCCTTTGGGGCCAGGTCTTCCTTTTGGGGCTATCCTTGTTGATTCAGAGGCTGTCGTAAAAGCTCTCCACGGCCAGCTACGCGGCCCTGGCCAGCCGCTTCACCAACAAGCGTAGCATGC
>NZ_JBWGQW010000135.1:0-1030 GCF_056332225.1 Thermus sp.
AAGAGCAAAACCGCTACTGCCACTGCCAGAAGGGCCGCCCACCGCCACAGGGCAAGGCTCCGCCTCAGGCGGGCCACCTCGTGTTGAAGGAAGGCAGGCTCCCGCTCCAGTTGCGCAAGCTTTTCCTTGAGCCGGTCCCGTTCCGCCTGGGCCGCCCTGGCCTCCACCTGGGCCCTCTCCAGGAGGTCGGAGAGCTTGGCAGCCTCCTTCTCCCGCTCCACCGCTTCCACCGCCTCCTTGAGGAAGTGCCCCAGGGCCGTGGGCGTGGGGAAGGCGGCGTCCGCCAGGCCCTCCACCCAGAGGGTGTTCGCCGCGTGGCCCAGGGCCACCACCACGGGCTTGGGGCAGGAGGCCACCGCCTCCCACACCTCGGGGCGGTCCAGGGCCTCAAGCCCCTCCCCGCCTCCCCGGACCAGGGCCACCAGGTGGTAGGGGCCCTCCGCGGCCCGCCTCAGGGCCTCCGCCACGGCCCAGGGATCGGTGAGGTTCACGCGCTTCCGGTCCAGCCGGTAGCGGTCCCGGGCGCTTCCCAAGGAGGCCTCCACGTCCCGGTCCACGATGCCCGTCTCCCCGAGGACCAGGGCCAAAGCGGGGGTCTCCCCCTTGCGGAGGAGGCCCAGGAGGAGGCCCCGCACGTCCACCCTGTCCCGGCTCCTCCGGGGGAGCTGGACCCCGGAGGCGGGAGGGGCCTCCCCTTCCTCGAGGAGGGCCTCCACCCGGAAGAGGACGAGGGGGGGCCTGCCGTTTTGGTTGAGCTCCGGGCTCACGGAGAGGACGTAGGCCTTCCCCCCGGCGAGGAGGATCCCAGCCGGCACCTTGAGGCGGATGGAGGCCCCCTCTCCCTTCAGGTCCCCGTAGTAGAAGCCCCCGTAGAGCTTTTGCGGTTGGCCCTCGAACACCCCCCGCACCAGGTAGGGGCCCTCCTCCAGGAAGCGGCGGAAGACCTCCCTGGCGAAGAGCGCTTGAAGCCCCTGGAGGAGCTGGCCCGGGGTCAGGGGGAAAGGGGTCTGGGGTGAATGCTGCGGCTTCA
>NZ_JBWGQW010000136.1:0-1029 GCF_056332225.1 Thermus sp.
CCGGAGAGTTCCGGATCTGGCGCTTTGGGTTTCGCCCCTTCACAAGGGTGGAAAGAACGAGTACCCCTTCTTCCTAGGGGCGAGGCCCTGGGATGAGGTCGCGGAGGGCCTAGGGGCTGGGGCGTGATCCCAAAGGGCGGCCTCGCCGGGGGACTTCCCTTGCCCTAACCCCGTTAGCCGAAAGAAGCTTTTCCATCAGTCGGCCGCTCCAGCTTCCCGAACGAAGCCAAAGCCCTGGGAGCCCTTGGGTCCGAGCCCCGTGAGGAGGGCCAGGCGGATAAGCCACGGGTCTCCTTGCAGGAGGAAGCGGCCCTTCCATCCCAGCACCCAGAATCCCTTGTAGGTTTCCATGCCGTCTTGCGTACCCGGTAGGGCCTTTACCTGAAGCCGCCCTGGCGGAAGCCCAAGCCCGATAGCCTTACGGTTGAGGTTGGCCTCCAGGAGGGCCGAAAACTCAGGTTCGTCGGGACGGAAGTAGCGGGTCTTGCCGTTTTCAAGGGTGCGGTAAGCGGTCACGGGGGAGAGGGTCTGCACCACCAGTCGGTGCCCCAAAGGAGGTAGGGGCAGGGGCTCTACCAAGAGGACGGGAAGGGCCTTTCCGTAGAGCGAAAGCTCACCCCGCTCCTGGAGGGCCCGGGCCCAGGTGGCGATGAGCCCGGGCAGGGGCGAAGCCAGAAAAAAGCGGAGGGAGGAGTCGGGGTGGAAGGTCTTTCCCCCTAGCCGAAGGCCCAGGATCCGGCTAAAGACGAAGTACTTGAGGGGCTTCCCCCCCACGGGAAACCCCTCGTTGTGCACCTTCCCCCTGAGCTCCGGAGGCAGGAGGGCATAGAGGGCGGCCTGAAGCCCCTCCCGGTAGGTGAGGGGTAGGGACGCCACCCCCTTTAGGTGCACCGCGAGGCGCAGCAGACCTTCCTCCACGCTTATAGGCTACAACACGGGTCAGCGTCGCGATTTAGAGGCTGTCGTAAAAGGGTGGTATCCTTAAGGGGTGACTCTTAGACGATCTTACCCCAGCGACCTCAGCGATGC
>NZ_JBWGQW010000137.1:0-1006 GCF_056332225.1 Thermus sp.
GAGAGCCTTCTGGACCACAGCCCCCGGGTGGCCTGGGAGGAAGGGGGGTGGGCCTTCCGCTTCGCGAGGGGAAGCGAGCGGAAGCGGACGGGGAGCTACTACACCCCCGAGGCCCTGGTGGACCTGGTGCTCAAGGAGGCCCTGGACCCGGTGGTGGAGGCCCGCCTGAGGGCCGCCGGGGACGACCCCAAGGCCCAGGAAGCGGCTCTCCTCTCCCTCAAGGTGCTGGACCCGGCGGCGGGGAGCGGGCACTTCCTCCTGGGGGCGGCGAGGCGCCTCGGGAGGAAGCTCGCCCAGGTGCGCACCGGGGAGGAAGAGCCCTCGCCCGAGGCCTACCGGGAGGCGGTGCGGGACGTGGTGCGATCCTGCCTCTACGCCGTGGACAAGAACCCCATGGCCGTGGAGCTCTGCAAGGTGGCCCTCTGGATGGAAAGCCATGTCCCCGGCAAGCCCCTCTCCTTCCTGGACAGCCGGGTGAAGTGCGGGGACAGCCTGGTGGGAGTGCTGGACGAGCGGGTCCTGGCCCGGGGCATCCCCAAAGAGGCCTACGAGCCCAAGGCGGGGGACGAGAAGGAGGCGGCGAAGGTCGCCCGCAAGGCCAACGAGATGGCCCTGAGGGGTATAGCGGACCTCTTCAGCCAGGACCTCCTCGCGGCGGAAGGGGAGAACTACGCCAAGGTGCTGGAGGAGCTCGCCCGCCTCCCCGAGGACACCCCCGAGCAGGTGGCGGCCAAGGCCAAGCTTTACGAGGCCTTGCGGGAGAAGGGCACCCTGAAGCGCCTGCTCCTCGCCTCGGACCTCTGGACGGCGGCCTTCTTCCAGCCCCTGAGGGGCAAGGGCCCTTTCATCACCTCGGACCACGCGCGGACGGTCCTCCAGGGGGGGCGGGTAGACGAGAGGTTGGAGAGCCTGGCGACCGAGCTTTCTGCCCGCCACCGCTTCTTCCACTGGTGGCTGGAGTTCCCGGAGGTCTTCCAGAAGGGCGGGTTTGACGTGGTGCTGGGGA
>NZ_JBWGQW010000138.1:0-933 GCF_056332225.1 Thermus sp.
GGCCCAATCGGCCAAGCGAGGGAGGGAGGGCAGGGTCTTCCGCACCTCCTCCCACCTCCTCAGGGCCAGGCTCACGGCGTCCAGGAGGGCCCCCAGGGCCTGGGGGTGGGCCCGGGCGAAGGCCTCCCAAAGCTCCCGCTCGGGGCGGCGCTCCCCGTCCTCCAGGCGCACCAGGTTGACCATCGCCACCCGGTCGGCCAGGTCGTCCCGGAGGAGGCCGAAGCCTATCCCCGTGAGGATGACGGGCCGTTGCGCCTCCAGGACGTGCTCTTCCGAGTCAGAGTAAAGCTCCCGCTTCCCCAGCCCTCCTCCCGTGCTCAGGCGGCAGAGGGCGTCCGAAAGCCAGGTGGGCACCTTGGAGAGGTTGTCAAGGGCCAGCACCCAGGACCCCTTGGCGGCCACCATCAGCGCCTCCACGTCCCTGGGCTCGGCCCGAAGGGCGGCCTCCTGGGGGTCCACCAGGGCCTTGAGCATCTTTGCGGCGGTGCTCTTCCCCGCCCCCTTCTCCCCGGCCAGGACCAGGATGGGGTACGGGCCTCGAGGGGAAAGGGCCCCCACCAGCCACCCCAGGACCAGGGCCACGTCCCGGCGCTCCCTCAGGGGCAGGAGTTCCAGGAGGGGGGCCAGGCTACCGCCCCGCTCGGGGAGGGGGAGGGGCTTTTGGTGCCTCCCCCGGCGGAAGCGCACCGGGGCCTCGTGGGCCGGGATGACCCGCCACCCCTCGGGCCCCACCTCCACCACGCTCCAATCGGGCCGGGCCAGGTCCAGGTACACCTTGCCCCCATACCCGGCCAGGCGCGTGTGCACCTCGTGCTCCTCCCCCTCAAAGAGGGCCTTGGCCTCCAGGACGGCCAGGGCGTCCTGGAGGGCCTGGGCGTAGAGGGGCTTGCCCTTTTCCCTGTAGTAAAGCCCTGCAAGCCAGGTGCGAAACTC
>NZ_JBWGQW010000139.1:0-926 GCF_056332225.1 Thermus sp.
CTGGCGGTGCCGTCCAGGACGGGGTTCTTAGAGGGGTAGAGTTGCAAACCACATAGCCCCGTAAGGGGATTGCGACTATTGACCTAAGGCACACGGACAGCCTCATTTACTCTGGTTGCAAACCACATAGCCCCGTAAGGGGATTGCGACCTGAGTGGAAAGCGGCGGCAGGGTGGGGATGTCCAACCAGTTGCAAACCACATAGCCCCGTAAGGGGATTGCGACCCCTCCAGGCCGGTGAAGATATCCACGCCTCCTCCTTTGTTGCAAACCACATAGCCCCGTAAGGGGATTGCGACTGTAGGCCCCCTTCTCAGGGTCCCAGGTTTCCAAGTTGCAAACCACATAGCCCCGTAAGGGGATTGCGACACCACCGTTTCGGAAGGGTTGGTGGTAGTTCTATAGTTGGTTGCAAACCACATAGCCCCGTAAGGGGATTGCGACGCTTCGTAGACCACCGCGTCCCCGAACCACTCGCTGACCGGTTGCAAACCACATAGCCCCGTAAGGGGATTGCGACTCCTGAGGAGGAGCGTTCCCGGCCACGGGAGGAAGGCCCGCGTTGCAAACCACATAGCCCCGTAAGGGGATTGCGACACATGAACACCTCCTTCGGGGGGTGGGGGGGTTCCCACCCGTTGCAAACCACATAGCCCCGTAAGGGGATTGCGACAAGAGTGACAACGTTGACGGTGAAGTTCGTCCTGCCCAAAGCGAGTTGCAAACCACATAGCCCCGTAAGGGGATTGCGACTACCCCCGAATGACGCGGACTATAGCCCATCCGAGGGAAACAGGTTGCAAACCACATAGCCCCGTAAGGGGATTGATACTGTCTTGAGCGTCAAGCCACCCCCTGGGCCAACCGACCGGCGTAGTACTCCCTGAGCCTTCCCATCATCCGCCTGAGGAGCTTGTGGGCCACGG
>NZ_JBWGQW010000140.1:0-924 GCF_056332225.1 Thermus sp.
TCGCCGTGTGCATATTCCAAGCTTCATCTTTCTCATAAACCCCCCTCTGGCGGTGCCGTCCAGGACGGGGTTCTTAGGGGGGTAGAGTTGCAAACCACATAGCCCCGTAAGGGGATTGCGACCTTTACTGTAAGGGTGCTAGTGCCGAAGCCAAGCAGTACTGTTGCAAACCACATAGCCCTGTAAGGGGATTGCGACCGATTCAGTCTGACGGCTACAAGCTTAGGCATAAAGGAATAAGTTGCAAACCACATAGCCCCGTAAGGGGATTGCGACCTCAAGTCCACCACTTCGCCAACCTCAATGTAATCCTTGGTTGCAAACCACATAGCCCCGTAAGGGGATTGCGACAGGACATATTCCGCGCCATCCTGAGTAATCGTCAGGGTCTCGTTGCAAACCACTTAGCCCCGTAAGGGGATTGCGACTACACCGCTTTTACTGTGGACCGTGCTGCCCTCAGTCTTCCTTGTTGCAAACCACATAGCCCCGTAAGGGGATTGCGACTCATGAAGCGCTTCGGCGAAGCGCTTGCTCTCCTCATCCCGTTGCAAACCACATAGCCCCGTAAGGGGATTGCGACTCGACAAGTCCTTCAGGAACCCACCGACCATCTTTGATGTGTTGCAAACCACATAGCCCCGTAAGGGGATTGCGACACGAGGGGGCGCTCCCAAAGGTAGGGCTTCCCGGAAGGTTGCAACCCACTTAGCCCCGTAAGGGGATTGCGACCTTGATAAAAGGCCGCCTAGTAAAGAGTCCGTGCTTAAAGGTTGCAACCCACTTAGCTCCGTAAGGGGATTGCGACTTTTTCTCTCGTGTCCAAGTCATGTTGTCCGTGGGTTATGTTGCAAACCACATAGCCCCGTAAGGGGATTGATACTGTCTTGAGCGTCAAGCCACCCCCTGGGCCAACCGACCGGC
>NZ_JBWGQW010000141.1:0-918 GCF_056332225.1 Thermus sp.
CTAGGAAGAAGGGGTACTCGTTCTTTCCACCCTTGTGAAGGGGCGAAACCCAAAGCGCCAGATCCGGAACTCTCCGGAAGGCCTCCGGCCCCAGGGCCACTAGCACCCGGAGGAGGGGAGCGCTTACCGGCTCTTCAGGAGTGGGAAGGAGAAGCCAAGGCACCTCTTCCACGAGGCGGAAGCCCAAGGGAAGGGAGCTTTTGCCCGGAGGGAAGGGGTAAAAGGGGAAGGCCTCCCAGGCGAGGAGGGTGGCCGCAGGGCTTAGGCGGCGGGTGTAGCCACCCTCCTCGTCCTTGGCCACGCTGGCCTGGTCCGCGGTGGCGCGCCTCTGGCTCACGTGCCACTTGGGAGCGGGGGTGTCGCCGAAGAGGGGATGGCGAGGGTCTTCTTCGGCGAGGAGGGGATCGGGGGGCAGGAGGGGCTCCACGAAGAGGGCGCGGCGGAAGGCGGCCTCCCGTCCCTCTCTCCGCACCCGCTTCCTCTTCAGGGCCGAAACGGCCTTGTGGAGGAACCCGGAGAAGCGCTGGTTACCGCTTGACGTGTTCAGGGGGCTGCGCAGGGTCCGGTTCTGGGGACTCCACCAGGGGTTGACGTAGGCCACGAGGAAGGGAGAGGCGGGGCTCCCTTCGCGAAGGGCCGCCCGGGCACCTTCAGGGGTCGGGTCTTCATCCGGGGCCAGGCCATAGCGACCGGTGGGGTCCACCTCCTCCACGAAGCCAGCCAAGAAGCTCACCAAACCGGCTTCGTCCAGATCTCCTTCCACCTCCAGAAAAGCCTCGGGGCGACCAAAGGGGTCGGCGAAGCCCAAGCGCGCCCTTATGCCCCGCTCCTCCAGGAGGCGGAGGAGGCCATAGGCCACGAGGGCCGCTAGGGGAAAGTACTCTAGACGAAGGCCTGGGAGCTCAATCCTCATAGGCG
>NZ_JBWGQW010000142.1:0-913 GCF_056332225.1 Thermus sp.
AAGGCCCTGGGGCTCAAGGAGGGGGACCGGCTCCTCCTCCGGGTGCGGGAGGACGGCACCTTGGAGCTCCTTAGCGCCCGCGAGGTGGCCCGCCGGGCCCTGGGCCTGTTCGCCCACGTGGCCCCGGGGCGGAGCCTGGTGGAGGAGCTCCTCGCCGAGCGGCGGGAGGAGGCCAGGCGGGAGGAAGGGTGACCGCGGTCCTGGACGCCTCCGCCCTCTTGGCCCTCCTCAAGGGGGAACCCGGGGCCGAACGGGTGGCGGAGGCCCTGGAGCGGGGGGCCTACCTGAGCGCGGTGAACCTGGCCGAGGTCCTCTCCAAGCTGGCCGACTGGGGGGAGGACCCCGCCGAGGCCCAGGCCCGGATGGCGCAGGTTGGGCTCTTGGGGGCCGCGGTGGAGGTGCTCCCCTTTACCGGGGAGGACGCGCTGGAGGTGGCCAGGCTCAGGGCCCTGACCCGGGCCCACGGCCTTTCCTTCGGCGACCGGGCCTGCCTGGCCCTGGCCCGGCGCCTGGGCCTCCCCGCCCTCACCATGGAGAGGGCCTGGGCCGGGCTGGATCTGGGGATCCCCGTGGAGGTCCTCCGCCCGTGAGCGCCTGAGGGCTCCCGGAGGCGGCGCCCTCTTCCGCCAGACCCCCAGCTGGCGGGTGGCCTAGCCCCTCACCCCCTCAGCACCCGCTTGTACCAGACCTTGAGGGCCTCGAGGTCCCACGCCACCACCGCCCGGCTCCCGTCGGGGTAGAGGCGCACCTCGTGGCGCCTCGGGAACTCGGGGAGGAGGCGCTCCACCTTGGGCCACCACGCCCCCAGGGCCTCCGGCCTCAGCACCAGGAAGTAGGGCCCCTCCCCCACCAGGCCCATCACCTGCCCCTTGGGGAGGGGCGGGGGCAGGCCCAGGTCCTTCGGGGCCTCCTC
>NZ_JBWGQW010000143.1:0-918 GCF_056332225.1 Thermus sp.
GGTTTGCAACCGACTCAGCTCGAGCCCGGCCTCGTTTACCAGATCGAGGACGCCTTGAGTCGCAATCCCCTTACGGGGCTATGTGGTTTGCAACAGATTGTGGAAAAGGTGAAGGCAAAGGCGCTTGAACACAGTCGCAATCCCCTTACGGGGCTATGTGGTTTGCAACAAAGGAATGCATAAAGGATTTAAAAAGCTTGCATGATTACCTAGTCGCAATCCCCTTACGGGGCTATGTGGTTTGCAACTGCAGGCGGGGGTTATCGTGATGAGCCACTCCCCCGGGTCGCAATCCCCTTACGGGGCTATGTGGTTTGCAACGAAAGGAGGAAGTATGAGGATCACGCTTCCCCCCAGGGTCAGGTCGCAATCCCCTTACGGGGCTATGTGGTTTGCAACTGACGAATACGGATACGATAAATACTTCCTGATTACCGGTCGCAATCCCCTTACGGGGCTAAGTGGGTTGCAACCGGGATACGGCACCACTCAGCAACGGTTCAGAAAATAGTCGCAATCCCCTTACGGGGCTAAGTGGGTTGCAACATGGAGGCAAAAATGCTTGCTATCTTGACTTGGCTAAAGGTGTCGCAATCCCCTTACGGGGCTATGTGGTTTGCAACCCGGGGGATGTGGTCACCCTGGACGGTGATTATGTCACCGTGTCGCAATCCCCTTACGGGGCTATGTGGTTTGCAACAGAGGGACTTAGGTGGGGCCATAGGTTTTGCGCCGAAAGGTCGCAATCCCCTTACGGGGCTATGTGGTTTGCAACTCTACCCCTCTAAGAATCCCGTTCTGGACGGCATTGCCAGAGGGGGGTTTATGAGAAAGATGAAGCTTGGAATATGCACACGGCGAATAACGGGGGTTTTCGGGGGTTTATGCCGATGAAAAGCCACAGGAGAAAGGGGCGAT
>NZ_JBWGQW010000144.1:0-897 GCF_056332225.1 Thermus sp.
GAGCCTCCCCTCGCCCCGGGCGCGCCCCGGCCCCAGGGTTCCCTGGAAGCGGAGGGGCAGGGCGGTCCCCGCCACCTCCACCCGGCCCTCCACCCCGCCCTGGGCCTCCAGGCCCTTAAGGAGGAGCCGCCCCGAAACCCTCCCTTTGAGGTAGGGGGCGTAGCGGCCCAGGAAGTCCTCCAGGGCGGCCTCCTCCAGGGAAAGCTCTCCCTCCAAGGGGAGAAGCCGCCCCTTGGCCTGAAGGCGTCCCACGCCCCCCGCCAGGGTCCCCTCCACGCCGTAGCCCTCCCCCCCTATCCGGCCCTGAAAGCGGCTTTCCAGGGGGGGAAGGGGAAGGTCCAGGCGGAGCTCCCCGGAGGCCGGGTAGCGGAGTTCCCCGGCGAGGTAGGGCCCTTCCGCCCGCAAGGTGGCCTCCAGAAGCCTTCCCTCCAGGGCCAGGGTCTGGGGGCCCGCCTGGTAGCGGAGGCGGTAGGCCCCAAGGAGGTCCACCTCCCCCTCCAGCCGGCCTTCCCCCGCCGCCCACCAAGGAGAGGCGGGGTGCTCCCCGGAAAGGGCCACCCGGTCCCCTTGCCCCTGGAGGAGGAGGGCCAGCCCCCCGAGGTCCAGGGAAAGCCTCCCCTCCACCCTGCCCCCCGAGTAGCGGAGGCCCCCCTCCCCTTGGGGGCTCGTGAGGTCCAAGGAGAGGTCCCCAAGCCCTACCCGCCCCTCCAGGGGAAGCCCAAGGCCCGGCACCCGGTAGGCGAGGAGGAGGGCCTCCCCTTCCCCGCGGGCCTCGAGGCCCCCCGGGAGGAGGGCGAGCCTGGCCTCGCCCCCGCTTCGCCTCGCCGCGAGGTCCAGCCAAAGCCCCCCCAGGGAAAGCCGGGGCCAAAGGAGCCGCACCCTCTCCCCGAAGACCTC
>NZ_JBWGQW010000145.1:0-889 GCF_056332225.1 Thermus sp.
CTCACCTTCCACCGGGCCTGGGGCGGCAAGGCCCTGGTGGCGGTGGCGGAGAACGGGCGGGCCGGGTTCCCCCTGGCCGAGGGCGGCTTCCCCAGCTACCGCAACGCCCTGCCCAGCGCCCCGCCCCTCGGGGAGGTGGAGGTGGAGCGGAGGGCCCTCCTCCAGGCCCTGAAGCGTGCCCTGGCGGTGGCCCACCCGGAGAACCACCCCGTGCGCCTCCGGGCCGACGGGGAAGGGGTGCGGGTGGAAGCCATGGGCGAGGGCTTCCTTCCCCTCTCCGAGGAGCTCCTTCCCGGGAGGGGCCGGGGAGAGGTGGTCGTGAACGGGCGCTACCTGGTAGACGCCCTGGAGGAGGTGAGGAAAGAGGAGGCGCGGATCCTCCTCTACTCCGGGCCCGGCGTGCCCCTGGTGGAGGTGGGGGATGAGGGCTTCTACGGCCTTATCGCCGGACTACGCCCTCCCAAGGACGCCGCAGGCCAGGGCTAACCGCATCCTCCGGGGGCTCCTGGAGGAGGCCCTCTTCGGCCTCCCCTTCCTGGATAGCCGCCTCCTCCAGGAGCTCCTCGCCGGGAAGGAAGGGAGGAGGGCGGAAGCCCTGGTCCTGGCCGGGCTGAGGAAGAGCCCGGTCCTGGCCAAGACCCTGCTTCCCCTTCCCCTGCCCCCGGCCTGGAGGGAGGCGGCAGAGGAGGGGGCGAGAGGAGACCTCCGGGTGCCCCTCTTCCCGGAGCTTTTGGCGGCGTAGGGCTTGGGGGCGGGGGGACCCGCCCCCCGGAAGCGAGCGGAGGAGGTGAGGAATGGTCTTCATCCAGCGGAAAGTGAACGGCGAAGAGGTCATCCAGGTCATCCCCCGGGAGGCCCTCGTGATGGTGGAGCTCCTGGGGCAGAAGGT
>NZ_JBWGQW010000146.1:0-888 GCF_056332225.1 Thermus sp.
TGTGGCTTTTCATCGGCACAAACCCCCGAAAACCCCCGTTATTCGCCGTGTGCATATTCCAAGCTTCATCTTTCTCACAAACCCCCCTCTGGCGATGCCCTCCAGGACGAGGTTCTTAGGGGGGTAGAGTTGCAAACCACATAGCCCCGTAAGGGGATTGCGACATATAACAAGGGAGTTGAAAAAATCTATCTAAGCTTTTGTTGCAAACCACATAGCCCCGTAAGGGGATTGCGACCTGGAGAACCTGGCTGGGATTGAGCATCATTCCTCCTTTGGGGCGTTGCAAACCACATAGCCCCGTAAGGGGATTGCGACTCGAGGAGCGGGTCTACGGCCTCGGTGGATCCATCCTTACCACCCAGCTCCAGCTCTTCCGGGACGAGGAGCTCATCTGGAGCCTCGTCTACAACGACATCTTCGACCCCGCTGCCGTGGCCGTGTACCGCCACGGCTTCAGCGAGAAGCCCGTGGGGTATGTCCTCCTCGAGGGCACCGCGGAGGAGCGGTACGGCCAGGTCAGGCGGATCTTCGAGGCCCTCCAGCGCTTCTGGACGTGGTAAGCCGGGCCCTCCTCTCCCCAAAAAGGAGAGGGGGGCCTAGCGGCCCAGAAGGAGGGTGAAGAGGCCAATAAGGCCTCAAGGAGGTGTGCGATGAAAACGGAGGTGAAGGTCCTGAGGAAGGCCAACCGCATCCTCGCGGAAACTCGGGGCGTGCCCGGGCTCCGCAAGGCGTGGAAGCGGGCTTCTCATAAGGCGGCCCGGCGGGTTGCTAAGTTGCTCAACCGGGCCCTCGAGGACTTCTAGGATGAAGTCGCAATCCCCTTACGGGGCTATGTGGTTTGCAACTCTACCCCTCTAAGAACCCCGTCCTGGACGGCACCGCCAG
>NZ_JBWGQW010000147.1:0-886 GCF_056332225.1 Thermus sp.
TCAATGGCCCGCCGGTCCTCGGCGCCCACCACCACCCGGTCCGGATAGAGGCTATCGTGGAGGGCCTGACCCTCCCGCAGGAACTCCGGGTTGGAGGCCACCGCCAGACGGCCGTCGGGCTCGCCTCCATGGGCCTCCTGGAAGGCCCGGCGCACCAGGGCCTCCACGTAGTTGCCGCTACCCACGGGCACCGTGGACTTGTTCACCACCACGGTGAAGCCCTCTCCCAAGTGCCGCCCAATGGCCTCGGCGGCGGCGCGCACCTGCGAAAGGTCCGGGGAACCGTCGGGAAGCGAGGGGGTACCCACAGCGATGAAGACCACCTCTGCTTGGGGGATGGCCTCCTCGTACCAGGTGGTGAAGCGAAGTCTATCCCCCACCAGGGCAAGCATTTCCTCAGCATGGGGTTCGTGGAAGGGAGGCTTTCCCCCATTGAGTTGGGCCACCTTGTCCGCATCCAGGTCCACCCCCACCACCTCGTGGCCCAAATAGGCGAGGCTTAGGGCGGTGGTGAGGCCCACGTAGCCCGTTCCGATGACGGCGACTTTCACATATACCTCCTCTCCCTCTTTCTAAGTACCCCACCGCGGCTAAAGCCGCGGTGGGGGCCCCAAAAGAGCTTTCCTAAAGCCAAAGCTTGGGCATCCCGTGTTGCGAAGCCAAGGTGTGGGCACTTAGCAGGTAAGCGGCTAGGGCCAAGCCAAAAATGAACCTTCATCCCCCCACCAGCCCCTGCGCCTCCTCCAAAAGGGCCCGCACCAATTCGGGGCTTGTGGCCTCCACGTAGATCCGCGCCACGGGCTCCGTCCCTGAGGCCCGGAAGAGGACCCAGGCTTCATCATAAAGCCACTTCACCCCGTCCAGGGTGTCCACCCCCTTGGGGGTG
>NZ_JBWGQW010000148.1:0-883 GCF_056332225.1 Thermus sp.
CCCAACCTTAGAGCTCCTTGCCAAGCCCAACAGGGTCCGGCGGCTCCTCCTCTTTGGCTCCTTCGCCCGGGGCGAGGCCGACGAGGAAAGCGACGTGGACCTCCTGGTGGAGTTCTTTCCCGGGCGCACCTCGGGCCTGGGCTTCGCCAGGCTTCAGGAGGAGCTGAGCCGCCTCTTCGGGCGCAGGGTGGACCTCCACACTCCGGGAGGCCACGCAGAAGCGCAAGCTTATGGAGGGCGTTTCCCACGGCACGGACGGGACCGCAACCGGGCGGCGCCCCCGGGCCCGGAAGAAAGGGCGCTTCCCTTTCCCACCCCACACCCCCAACCTGTGCTACCTTGAGGGCAATGACCACGGAGGAGCGCCTCTACAAGCTGGAGGGGATCGTGGAGGGGGTCATGGCCACCCTCCCGGGTCAGGTCACCTCCCTGGAGGGGCGGGTGGACCTCCTCCGCCAGGAGGTCAAGGCGGAGATCAACACCGCCTTCCACAAGGTCATGCTCTACTTCACCGCCCTGGCGGCGGCTCTGGCCGTCCTCACCTTCCTCCGCTAAGCGCCTGGGCCGAGCACCCCTCCAGCAACCTCACGCCCCGGAGATTCGGCTACTACCGGGAGGAAGGGGGCTGGGTGTACCGGGAAGCGGAGGAGGGCCGCCTGCCGCTACCCTGCCTGGAGGGCCACCTGGACCTCTCCGAGGCCTATTACGGGCTCTAGGGACCGCCTAGACCTCCACCCCTTCGTAGATGGCCTCCAGGCTTAGCTCCACGCCGAGGCAGGGCACCTCCACCACCCCCTCCCCCTCCCACAAGCGGTAGAGCCAGCCCTCCCCCTGGCGGAAGTAGCCCTCCACCCGCCTTTCCCGGGAGTCCACCAGGAGGTAG
>NZ_JBWGQW010000149.1:0-880 GCF_056332225.1 Thermus sp.
CAGGAGGCCCTGGACCGGGCCAGGAGGAGAAAGGGCCCCAAGCCCAGGCTCCTGGTGGTCCTGGACCTGGTCACCCTTGAAAAGCGGGGCCGCTTCCCCCACCTCCCCCTTTCCTTCTTTCACGGCAAGTGGGGCCTCCACCTCGTAGTTCTTTACCTCGTCTACGGGGACCTCCGCATCCCCTGGGCCTACCGACTATGGCGGGGCAAGGGGGAGAAGGCCCTCTCCCTCCTGGCCCTAAGCCTCCTGGCCTCCCTCCCTGCCTGGATGCGCCGGACCTTCCGGATACGGGTGGCCGCGGACGCGGCCTTTGGTACGGCCTGGTTTCTCTTTGGGGTGAGGCGGATGGGCCTGGAGGCGGTGGTGGGGATGCGGCGGGACCGGAGGCTTTGGGGAGGGGGGAGGCTTTTGGACCTCAGGCGGCAGGGGAGCCAGGTCTACCTGTGGGGGCTTTCCTTCCCGGTCTGGGTGGCCTGGTACCGCTACCCCCTGGCCCAAGGAGGCTGGGAGTGGCGGTACGTGGTGGCCACCTTAGGCGCCACGCCCCGGACCCTGCTCACTTGGGGAAAGAGGCGGTTCACGGTAGAGCACTTCTTCCGGGCGATGAAAAGCGAGTTCTCCCTGGGGCAGTTCGGGCAGCGGACGGCTTTGGGGGTGCACCGCTTTCTGGTGCTCTCCCTTCTGGCCTACCTGCTGGCCCACTGGGTGGGGGCGGGGGAGAGGGGTAGCTGGCGGGAGGCTAGAGAGCGGGCGGCCCGGGTTCTCTTGCCCGAGCTCGTGGAGCGGGTCATCCTGCGGGAGCTCCATGCCCTGGGTCTGGGACCGCCGGGGGGAGAAGGTGAAGGTTTATGCGGGGTATGCGGGAGGTGCAAGTTTTGAG
>NZ_JBWGQW010000150.1:0-879 GCF_056332225.1 Thermus sp.
AAGGAGACCTCATCCTTCTGGGGTTTCTTGTTGCGGCACCTCATGACCAGGCAAAATAGTCGTGTCGTGAAGGTCTCCAAGACCTACTTCAAGGCCCACGCTCTCGAGCTCCTCCGCCGGGTGGAGGCCACCGGGGAGCCGCTCCTCTTCACCCACCGGGGCCGCCCTGTCCTGGAGGTGCGCCCCTACCGGGAGGAGGAGCCCAGGGAGGCCAGGCTGTTGGCCCCGGTGGTTGCTTTCCCGTCAGGGAAACACCTTGAGGAGGGCCTTCTCCACGTTCTCGTCCAGTAGGAGCCTCACGCCCTACCCAGCCGGGCTAGAAGGGCCTTAGGAAGGTGGGCCCTAGCCCGCTCCTCCGCCTCCTGGGCTTCCCTCTTTACCTTCTCCCGGTAGGCGTTCACCTCCCCCGGGTGGCGAAGGGCCCAAGCCAGGACGGCGTACACGTCCGCGAGGTTCAGACTGGGGTAGGCCAAGACCATCTCCTCGGGGGAGAGGCCCCCCTCGTAGGCGTCCAGGAGGTCTTCTAGGTAGACCCGGGTGCCCTCTACCCGGAGGCCTCCGGCCTCGTCCGCCACCAGGGGGATCCGCTCAGTCAGGACCATGCGCCTCTCAGTATACTCGGGGGCAGCCTACGCCAATAAGCCCTGCCGCCCGTGGCGCGTCTTCAGGGTGTAGCCCTGCGAGAAGCGCGAAATCCTCCACTACGCGAGTCATTTCTGCGGCGAGAGAGGATGTCTCTACAAAGACGCCATGATGCGGGTGGCGGCCCTGATGTTGGGGAGGAGGCGAGCCAGGCGTGGAGAGCCTAACCGGTCCATGCCGTCTGGAACCTTGAAAACCGGCCTTTGCCGCCTGCGTTTACACGCAGAGCACTTGCAC
>NZ_JBWGQW010000151.1:0-879 GCF_056332225.1 Thermus sp.
TCTGGCGGTGCCGTCCAGGACGGGGTTCTTAGAGGGGTAGAGTTGCAAACCACATAGCCCCGTAAGGGGATTGCGACAGTTCCAGGTAGGTCTGTCCCTCGGCGAAAAGAGCAGCCCGGTTGCAAACCACATAGCCCCGTAAGGGGATTGCGACCTTTCTACCTTTCCCACAAGCTATTTTCGCTAAGGGAAAGGGTTGCAAACCACATAGCCCCGTAAGGGGATTGCGACAAGGTCATAGTGGGAAAGTTGACCCCACCTCCTTTCCCAAAGTTGCAAACCACATAGCCCCGTAAGGGGATTGCGACTCCTTCACAAATACTTTTGCGTATTTTCCGCAAAGATATTTTCTGTTGCAAACCACATAGCCCCGTAAGGGGATTGCGACATTTCAAACTTTCGCTCGATGGCCTCCCGCTCTTCAAGTTGCAAACCACATAGCCCCGTAAGGGGATTGCGACTTGTAGGCTATCCGGCTCACTTTTCCTTGACCTCCTGTTGCGGTTGCAAACCACATAGCCCCGTAAGGGGATTGCGACTTCACCGTCTCCGGCCAGGTTTCGCGCCGCTGCTTGTCCTCGTTGCAAACCACATAGCCCCGTAAGGGGATTGCGACCCCACCCGGAGCGTGTGGTGGCCGTTCCTGAGGATGGTTGCAAACCACATAGCCCCGTAAGGGGATTGCGACTCGAGCTTAAAGACCATCAGCTCACCGCTACCAACATGCTGCAAACCACATAGCCCCGTAAGGGGATTGCGACCGGATCGCCTTGGCGATGGCCCGGGCCTCCAGTTCCCCCGGGTTGCAAACCACATAGCCCCGTAAGGGGATTGATACTGTCTTGAGCGTCAAGCCACCCCCTGGGCCAACCGACCGGC
>NZ_JBWGQW010000152.1:0-875 GCF_056332225.1 Thermus sp.
CGCGGGCAGGACCACCCGGCCCTTGGCCCCGAGGTGGGTGAGGTATTGGGCCTGGAAGGTGGGGTGTCCCATAGTTTCAGGGTATCACCTTAAACGTGTGTGCCACCCACCGGACTTCATCCCCGCCCTTGGGGCGAGCCCCGCGGCCTCTCCAGGGGGGCTCTACCTGGGGAGAGGCGAAGGCCGGGGGGAGTCTGGGGGGCAGGTGCCCCCCCATCTTCTCTACCGATTCTCGGGCAGGAGCAGGAAGCCGCCGAGGGGGAGGAGCCCGGCCAGGGCGTGCCGGGCCGCCGGGGTCAGGACCTCGAGGCCCATCAGGGCCACCCCGGCCACCATCAGTCCGAGGGGGATGCCGGGGAGCCTGGGGCGTAAGGGAGCGGCCTCGAGGCCCGTCTTAGGTACAAGGGCGCGGCCTCGAGGCGGGCGTGTACCTAAGACGCGGGGGTGGCTCGGGAGGGAGTCCCACCCCCTCCTGGGAAGGGGGAGGTGCGCCGCCCGGTACACCGGGACCGGAGGGCGGGGAGAACCGGGGAAGAGGGGTCTCTCTCCGTAATGAGATGGTCGGTGAGGTATACCCCTACACCGCCCTATCTTCTCTCTGAGATTGGGCTTGCCTGGTATATCCAACGGGCGCACCGCGCACGTGCGGTCCAAGTACCGCCTGCCTTTGTCGTCTAGAAAAGCATTTGCGTGGTATAAGGTGCGGTGTGAGTAAACCGCCCTCGGCCCCTTCCTCGCCATTCCCCCGCACCTGGGGTATACTGCCCTCCGTGAGCGGCAATCCCGTCAAGTGGTCGGAGCTGATGAACATGCTCGGGGTGTCCCGCCGGGCGGTGGCGGAGCTCCTCAAGACCTACGAGGAGGTCTTCGGCCCC
>NZ_JBWGQW010000153.1:0-872 GCF_056332225.1 Thermus sp.
GCAGACCCCGGTCCTGAGGCTCGTGGTGGAGCGGGAGGAGGCCATAGAGGCCTTCGAGCCCGAGCCCTTCCTCAGGGTGCGGGCCCGCTTCCTGGGCCGGGGCTTCGGCTACGCGGGCCTCCTCCGAAAGGGCGGGGAAACCCGCCTCTCCCAGGAGGTGGGGGAGGAGGTCTACCGGAGGCTTTCCGGGGCGAAGGCCGGACGGGTCCTCTCCGTGCGCCGAAAAGAGGAGACCGTCCCCCCGCCCCCCCTCCACTCCCTGGCGAGCCTCCAGAGGCGGGCCAACGCCCTCTACGGCATGAGCGCCAAGCGGGTCCTGGACCTGGCCCAGAGGCTCTACGAGGAGCGGAAGTGCGTGAGCTACCCCCGCACCGAAAGCCGCCACCTCCCGGAAAGCGCCCGGGGGCTGGTGAAGGAGGTGCTGGAAAAGCTCGGGCGGAAGGACCTGGCCTCCCGGGTGGACGGGGTGGGGAAGCGGGTCTTCGACGACGGGAAGCTCACGGACCACCACGCCCTCATCCCCCTCGCCCCCCTGCCCGGGGAGGCCACCCCCGAGGAGGCCAAGGTCTACGGGCTCATCGCCGGGCGCTTCCTCGCCGCCTTCTCGGGGGAAGCCCGGGTGGAGCGGACGGAGGTGGAGACGGCCCTCGAGGGGGAGGTGTTCACAAGCCGCTTCCGGGCGGTGCTGGAGGCGGGGTGGACGGCGGAGGAGCCGGGCCTGGGGGAGGCGGAGGAGGAGGCCGAGGGCCGCTTCCCCCTAAGGGAAGGCGAGAGGGTGGAGCTGGAGGGCCTGGAGCTGGAGCGGGGCCAGACCGAGCCCCCGCCCCGGTACACCGAGGGGACCCTGGTGCGGGAGATGGAGCGGCTCGGCC
>NZ_JBWGQW010000154.1:0-862 GCF_056332225.1 Thermus sp.
CCGGTCCCGCACCACGAGAAGGGTGGCGGGAGCCACGGGGGCGCAGCTCGCCACCGGGTCCAAGGTTCTGGGGTAAAGGTCCCCGGGGCCGTTATAGAGCAGGGCCACCAGGTCCAAAGGCCCCGTGTAGCTAAGGCGCAGGTACCCCGTGGCCGAGGCTACGTCGTAGCGGTCAAACTTCCCGATGAACTCAATGGCTCCCTGGACGCTTCCCGAGGAGAAGACCTCCCCCTCTCCACGGGGGTTAGGCGTGAAGGCCGTAGCGGAAAGCCCCACCCGGTCCTCCGCCAGGGCGTAGTTTTCCACCCGCAGGTAGAACACCTGGCCCGCCTGGCCCTTGAGGTTCAGGCGCACCCCGGGGTCGGTGGTGATCCCCTGGGGCCTGAGGGAAAGGGGGGCCACCCCGGGGTAGGCCCCAAACCAGTTCCGGGCCACGCTCACCGCCTGCACCACCCCCCGCTCGTCCAGGAGGACCAGGCGGAGCCGGGCGCTGAGCTGAAGCTCTGCCGAAACGGCCGCCACCTCCACGGCCCCGTCTTGGGTAAGGGGGATGCGGTAGACCGCCACCCCGGGGCGGAGATCCCCCCGGAGCCCTCCTGGGCCGGGGGCAGGGCGGCGACCCGGCTTTCCCCCACGGGAAGGTCCCCCGCCACGGGCGGGCTCACCGAAAGGTTGCAGGCCGCAAGGAAGAGCGCTAACAAGGCCAGGTTCCACCGCATACCAACCCCCTTTCCCTAAAGGATAGCCCGGAAAAAGAGGCGGGGGGGCTTGGGGTTTTCTTTAGCTACTCCAGCACGCCCAGGTAGGCGTAGAGGTCGGGGCCGCCGGGAAGGATTTCCACCACGAGCTCGGGGAACTTTTC
>NZ_JBWGQW010000155.1:0-854 GCF_056332225.1 Thermus sp.
CCTCCTCTACCCCCTTCCCGCCCTCCTCGGCCTCCTCGCCGCCTGGGGGGTGGCCCGCCTGGCCTGGGCCCGCCTCGGGGGGCTGAACGGGGACGCCCTCGGGGCCATGATCGCCCTGGGGGAGGTGGTCTCGCTTTTGGCGGAAGCCCTGTTGGGTTCGGCACCTTCCTTTCCTTCCGGGTCTGGGCTACCATGAGGCCATGGCCGAGGACCGCCTCTTGGAGCGCTTGGAGAAGCTGGAGGGGGTGGTGGAGACCACCGTGGCCGTCCTTCCGCCCCTGGTCCAGGACCTCTCCCGGCGCATAGACGCCCTTAGGGAAGAGGTGAAGGCGGAGCTCAGGGAGCGGGAAACCCGGTTAGAGGAGCGCTTCCAGGCCTTGGGGCATCAGCTCCAGGAGGCGCAGGCCAGGCTCGAGGACCGGATCCGGGGGGTAGAGGCCCGGATTCAGGAGGTGGAGACCAAGCTGGGGGAGCGGGTCCAGGGGGTGGAAGCCAGGCTGGAGAGGCAGATTCAGGGGGTGGAGGCCAAGCTGGGAGAACGGGTCCATGGGGTGGAAACCAGGCTGGAGGGTCGGATCCAAGGGGTGGAGGCTCAGATTCTGGCCCTGCGCCAGGAGTTGAAGGCCGAGATCGGAGTGGCCTTCAACAAGGTGATGCTCTACCTCACGGCCTTGGGGGTGGTCCTGGCCCTCCTCTCCGCCTTCCTCCGCTAGGCTTTCCGGGGTCAGCTCTTCCCGTGGAGGTGCCCAAACGCCACAAGCCCTACGCCAGGCCCCAAGGGGAGAGGCGGGGCCTCCTCCTGGTCTACACCGGGGACGGCAAGGGCAAAAGCACCGCCGCCTTCGGCCTCGCCC
>NZ_JBWGQW010000156.1:0-854 GCF_056332225.1 Thermus sp.
CCTCGCCCTGCTCCGGCGGCGCTAGAACCAAATGGGGTGCCTCGGCTTGGCCCAGGGAGGGGCTCTTTGGGGTCCTCGTTCCGGGTTTTTCTAGAGGGGTCCTTAAGCTTGCCTCGGGCCCTTGGGCGCAGGCCGTCAGGAGCGGAGAGCCCTATCCAGAGAAGGCCGGGCATGGCGTGGCCAACACGCCCCCGTTCCATTCCTCCCGGGCCGCCCTTCCAGGAATAAAGTGAGCAGCATGGGACGCTGGTTCCTGAGCCTGGGCCTCCTCCTCCTGGGCCTCTGGGCTTTAGCTCGGCTCTATACCCTCCTCCTATGGGTGTTTTTGGCCTTCACCCTTGCCGCCGCCCTAGACCCCGTGGTGAGGCTCTTGGGGCGTCGTCTCCCCTACCCCAGCGCGGTCATCCTGGCCTACCTCCTGGTCCTGGGGGTGGTGGCCCTGGGTGGCATCCTCGCGGCTCCCCTCCTCACCCGGCAGTTCCAGCTCCTGGCCGCGGCCCTGCCCCAGACCCTGGCCTGGGTGGAAAGCAACCTCGGCCTTATCCCCAACGACCTCACCGCCTCCCTGGCGGCCTCGGTGCGTGCAGCGGGAGGGCTTCTCCTGCGGGCGGCGGAGACCCTCTCGGAGCTGGTGCTCGCCCTGGTGCTTTCGGTGATGATCAGCCTCGAGCCCCACTTGGTGCAGCGGGTGGCCCCCTACTTGCCGGGAAAGGGCTGGCATGAGGTCCTGGAGGACACCTGGCGGCGCATGGGCTACTGGGCCCGGGCCCAGTTCCTCATCGCCCTCTCCTTCGCGCTCCTCTTCGGGAGCTGGCTCCTCCTCCTCGGGGTGCCGAGCCCCCTGGCCCTGGGGG
>NZ_JBWGQW010000157.1:0-852 GCF_056332225.1 Thermus sp.
CGGGGAAGGCTCGCCCTCTCGGGGGAGGGCGAGGGGGAGGCGCGGCTTCGCCTCTTTGGAGAGCCCCTCGTGGCCCGCTACCAGGGCACGACCCTCGCCCTTCTCCTCCCGGAGCGGGAGGCGGGGCTTTCCTGGGACTTGCGGGGAGGGGACTTCAGGGGCCTCCTCGGGCTTTCCGGGGAGGGGAGGCTCCTTTGGGGGAAGGAGGTCACGGGCCGCCTCGCCTACCGGGGCCTCGAGCTGACCCTTGGGGGGCCGTGGGAGGCCGTGGCCCTGGAGGGCCGCTACCGTCCGGAAGGCCTCGGCTCCACCTCGGTCGGGGCCCTTTTAGACCTCAAGGCCCTCCGGGGGGAGGGGGAGGTGCGGCACGCCTCGGCCTACGCCGAGGGCCTGGCCCGGCTCACCTGGGAGGGGAGCCGCTACGCCCTGGAAGGCCGCCTAAGGGGCCTAAGGTACCTGGAAGAGGAGGGGCCCTTCTGGCTCAAGGGAGAGGGGGCCCGGGTGGAGGCCCGCTGGGAAGCCCCCCTGGCCCTGGGGGCGGGGTACGAGGGAGGCTTGCGCCTTTGGGCCAAGGGGGTGGGGGAGGTCCTGGGCCTAAAGGTGCGGGCTGACCTCGCCTACGGGCCCGAGGGGTACCGGGGCGCCCTGGAGGCTAGGGGTCGGGGCCTCCTCCTCTTGGCGGAGGGGCGGGGACCCTTGGGGCTTCGCCTCCTGGGGGAGGGCCTCCCGGGGAGGCTGGAGGCGGAGGCCACCTTGGAGGGCTTTAGCCTCCAGGGGGAGGCCCGGTACGCCTACACCCTGGGCCAGTCCCGCCTTCAGGCCCAGGCCCGCCTCTCGGGAAGGCTTCCCGAG
>NZ_JBWGQW010000158.1:0-851 GCF_056332225.1 Thermus sp.
CTCTGGAACCACGGGGCGGCCCTGCAGAACCTCCGGACCGAGCTCAGCCACCTCCGGTCTTTCCTGGGGAAGGAGGCCTTCCGCGGGGCCGTGCTCACCCTGCCCCCTGGGGTGGAGCTGGACCGCACCCCGGCGGGCGAGGACCCTTTGGAGGGCCTCGAGGACCCCTCTCCCGACTTCGCCGACTGGGTGCACGGCTGGCGGGCCCGCCTTGCCGCCCCGCCCAGGGAGTGGCTTCCCATTTCGGAGCGCCTTAAGGGGGTAAGGCCCCCGGCCCTCGTGGTCCTCATCGGGCCCCCGGGCTCCGGCAGGGAGGCTCTTTCCAGGGCTCTGGCGGAAGGGCTGGGCCTACCCTTAAGGCGGGGCCTGGGGAAGGGGCCTGGGGTCTACGTCTTGGCTGAGCCCTTTCCTCCCAAGGAGGCGGCCCTGGCCCTGGAGCCCTCACGGGACCAGGTCCTGGTGGTGCACCGCTCCAGCTTCGGGGAGGACCCGGCCTTTCTCCTCGCCCTCCGGGCCAACTTCCCGGCGGAGCGCACCGTGGTGGAGCGGGTGCCCCGCCTCTCCTGGCTCGAGGCCCGGGCCTCCTGGCTCAAGGGCCTGCCCTTCGCCGAGGCCGCCCGCTACTACCTAAGGAGCGGAGGGCGGGTGGACGCTCTAAGGGAACTCCTGGCCCTGGGCAGCCCTGAGGCCCTTCCCCAGCGCATCCGGGCCATGGTGGCCCTGGAGGCCCGCTACCTGCCCCTCGAGGCCCGCCGGGCCCTGGAAGTCCTCGCCCTCCACCCCGGTCCTTGGCCCGCCCGGCTCGCGGAGTCCCTGGGCTTGGCGGAGGCCGTGGACGAGCTGGAGCGCCG
>NZ_JBWGQW010000159.1:0-848 GCF_056332225.1 Thermus sp.
GGCCCACGCCATGCCCTCCCTCAAGGACCCCAAGGCCCCTGACCCCCTGGGCCGCATGCGGCTCCAGGAGGTGAAGCCGGTCCACGTGCGGGCCGCCGTGGACCGGGTGGTGGAAGCGGGCTACGCCCCCCGCACCGTGGGCCGGGTGCTCATGCGGCTCAAGGGCCTCTTCCGGGAGGCCCTACGCCTGGAGCTTGTGGCCCGGAACCCCGCCGAAGCCGTGAAGGTGCGTCTTCCCAAGGGGGAGAAGGCCGCCCGGGCCCTGGAGCCCCACGAGGTGGCCCGGCTCCTGGAGGCGGCCTACAAGAACCGCTCCCCCCGGGTGGGCCTCCGGGACTGGGCCCTCCTGGCCTTCCTCTACGGCACGGGCCTGCGCATCTCCGAGGCCCTGGCCCTCACCTACGGCGACCTCACCTACCAGGACGGGATCCCCCACGCCATCCGGGTGAAGGGGAAGGGGGACCGGGAGCGGGTGGTGGTCCTCTCCCCCACGGCCCAGCGGGCCCTCCACCAGTGGCTCAAGCACCGGAACCTGGAGGGGCACCCCACCAGCCCCTACATCTGGAGCCACACCTCGGGGCCGAGGCGGGGCGAGCCCTTCAGCGTGCGGGCGGTGGAGGCCATGGTGAAGCGGGTGGCCCGCAGGGCGGGGCTGAAGGACTGGGCCCGCATCACGCCCCACAAGCTGCGGCACTCCTACGCCAGCGCCCTGGTGGAGGCGGGGCGGGGCATTGACGAGGTGAAGGAGCTCCTGGGCCACAGCAGCATCAGCACCACCCAGGTCTACGTGCACGTGAGCCGGAAGCGCCTGGAGGAGGCGGCCCGGGCGCTGCCGGATGTGTTGGGGT
>NZ_JBWGQW010000160.1:0-847 GCF_056332225.1 Thermus sp.
GACCTCCTCAGGCAAAGGGGCGACCTCCTGGCCATGGCCCGCCACCTGCAAGGGGCGGGAGAGGCCCGCAAGGCCGCCCACGCTTACCGCCTCCTGGCCCAGGAGGCCTGGCGGAGAGGCCACCCCGAGGAGGCCCTTCCCCTCTACCAAAAGGCCCTGGAGGCCGACCCCTCCTTGCGGGAGTTCCTGGAGGCGGAGCGCCAAGACGCCCTGGCCTCCCTGGGCCTGGCCGAGGAGGCCCCGGAGGGCCCTCGCTCCCAGGACCCGGTGCTCCAAGCCTTCAAGGCGGCTCAAGGGCCTTGGGCGCTTCTTCCCCTGCTCCCCGGGCTCAAGCCCTACCCCCGGGAGGAGGCCCAGGCCCGCCTGGCCCTGGCGGGGGCCTTCTGGCGGGCTTTCCAGCCCCGGCAGGCCCTGGAGGCCCTGGAGGCCTTTCCTCCCCAGGCCCCCCCCGCCTTGAGGCTCCAAGGGCGAAGCCTTCGGGCGGGCCTCCTCATGGACCTGGGGCGCTACCCGGAGGCCGAGGGCCTCCTGGCGGAGGGGGGGGAGGGGGACCTCGAGGCCCAGGTCCGCTTCCGCGCCACCCGCCTCCGCCTGCTCATGGAGACGGGCCGCCTGGAGGAGGCCCTGGCCGAGGGGGAGGCCGCCCACCGGGAGGGCCCCCACCCCTGGCTCGCCGCCTCCCTCCTCGCCGCCTGGGCCCTCAAAGGAAGGCTCCGGGAGGACCTCCTGGAGGAGGCCAAGAAGCACCCGGACGGCCGGGGCCTGGCTCTCCTCGCCCTGGCCCACCACCGCTGGCTCAGGGGAGAAAACCCCAAGCCCTTCCTGAAGGAAGCCCTCCGGGAGGCGG
>NZ_JBWGQW010000161.1:0-838 GCF_056332225.1 Thermus sp.
GACCGTATCGTGTGGCTATGCCACGCACCAGCAAACGCCCCCTCCCCCGCCACATCCTCCGCATCAGCGAAAGGCGGCGGGAGCTCGGCCTCACCCAGGAAGAACTCGCCCGCATGGCAGGCTTCTCCACCAGCCTTATGGCCAAGATCGAGCGGGGCGCCGTGGATCCAAGGACCCTCTCGGTGCAGTACCTTGTGGGCCTGGCCCGGGCCCTGGGCCTCCCCCTCTCCGCGCTCTTGGACCAGGAGGTCTCTGGGGACGACCTCGCTCCGGCTCCCTTCCGCATCCCCGTCTACACCTCCTGGGAAGAAGTGGCCGCCTCCAGCCCTGCCGCCCGCGCCTACCTCACCCCCGAGGAACTCCCCCGGGGAGCGGACGTGGAGCGCCTGGCCTACCTCAGCCTTCCGGGAAAGTGGCTGGTGAGCCTGGACCTCCCCTTCCCCCTTTCGGGCAAGGTCTGGGTCCTCACGGAGCTAAGACCCCTCTTCCAAAGCGGGGCGGTCTACCTGGGGCGCGTGGGCGAGCACACCGCCTTCTTCACCGACGCTTCCCTCCACAAGCCCCACCTCGCCCTCTATCCCCTGGACCCCAGCCTTCCCGTGGTCTGGCCGGAGGAGGAGCGCCCTGAGGTCCTGGGGCTGGTGCGCGGGTGGAAGGTTTGGCTATAGCCATGTATTGACGACATACGCCCCTTGAGTTAGCATTATGTTGCACTAGCTTCCCTGCGGGTCCTATGCTAAGAGGCTGTCGTAAAAGCTCTTCACGGCCAGCTACGCGGCCCTGGCCAGCCGCTTCACCAACAAGCGTAGCATGCCCAGATACACCCAGGCCTCAAGGT
>NZ_JBWGQW010000162.1:0-833 GCF_056332225.1 Thermus sp.
GGTAGCGCCACGCAGTGACCCGGGAAAGTCCCAAAGCCTCTGCCACCTCTTCCACGGTGAGGGCGACGGCCCCTCGTGGCGTCCCGACGTGGCCCGCGGGGCGGCCTCATCCCTTCACCCCCGTGAGCACGGCGCCCTCCACGATCTGGCGCTGGGCGAAGAGGAACACGAGAAGCACGGGGAGGACCGCGAGGCTCGAGGCGGCCATGATCAGGTTCCAGGCCGTGCCCGCCTCCCCCGAGAAGAGGGCCACCCCCACGGGGACGGTGCGCATCTCCGGCCTCTGGACCACGATGAGGGGCCAGAGGAAGGCGTTCCAGTTCCCAAGAAAGGTGAAGATGCCCAAGGCGGCCAGGGCGGGGCGGACCAGGGGCAGGCCCACGCGGAGGAAGACGCCGAACTCGGTGAGCCCGTCTATGCGGGCGGCGTCGAAGAGGTCCTGGGGCAGGGTGGTGAAGAACTGCCGCAGGAGGAAGACCCCGAAGGCGCTCATGAGCCCGGGGAAGAGGAGGCCCCAGTAGGTGTCGGTCCAGCCCCGTTCTGCGCTCATCACGTACCAGGGGATGACCAGCATCTCCATGGGCACCATGAGGGTAGAGAGGATGAGGAGGAAGACCAGGTTCTTTCCGGGGAAGCGGAGCCGCGCCAGGGTGTACCCGGCGAGGCTGTCGAAGAAGAGCACGGAGGCCGTGGTGACCGAGGCCACCAGGAGGCTATTGAGAAACCAGCGGGGAAAGCCGGTTTGTTCCAGCACCTGGCGGTAGTTGTCCAAGGTGGGTTCCTGGGGGAGGAAGCGGAGCGCGAAGAGCTCGGGGAAGGGTTTCAAGGAGGTG
>NZ_JBWGQW010000163.1:0-815 GCF_056332225.1 Thermus sp.
GGGTAGGGGAGCGGGGTTACACGGGGGTAAACGGGGCTTCCACCCTGGGAGGGCCCTCAGCGGTTCCGGCTTGAGCGCACCTTGCGGAGCCGCTTCGGCGCCACGTGGTCCCTGGGGATGACGCTGATGGTCCCGTCCACCTCCAGGACCGCCGCCAACACGTCCTTAAGGTCCATGAGGCCGTGCTCCCGGAGGGCGGCCATGAGCTCCTCCAGGTCCACCCCCTCCCGGGCCAGGTGCTCGGGGATCACCTTCCCCTCGTGGACGAGGAGGGTGGGTTCCCCGAGGGCCTTCCTCCTCAGGGGGCTTCGGGAGATGAGGCGGTCTAGGAGAAGGAGAAGGGCGGCCCCCAAAAGCCCCCCCACCAGGCTGTTGTCGGGACCGATCATGGCGTTCTGCACCGCGTTGGAGAGGAGGAGGAGGGTGAGGAGGTCCACCGGGCTCATCTGGCCCAGGAGCTTCTTCCCGCTCAGGCGGAGAAGGAAGAGGAGGGCGAGGTAGACCGCCGCCACCCTGAAGGCGGTGAAGAGGACGGTGAGGGGGTCCCCCAGGGCCTCGCGGAGATGGGCTTCCATGGCACCACTTTAGGGCAAGGCCGGGACCCTCTTGGGCCCCGGCCCTTGGGGAAGGCGGTTTAGGGCCTACGCCCCTTCCCGCCCATGGCCCCGCCGTGGTCCTCCGACTTCCCGCCCTTTCCTCCGTGCTCTTCCTCGTGCTCCTCCCCCTTGGCCTTTTCCTGGTTAGGGGCTGTCGTAAAAGGGTGGTATCCTTAAGGGGTGACTCTTAGACGATCTTACCCCAGCGACCTCAGCGAT
>NZ_JBWGQW010000164.1:0-806 GCF_056332225.1 Thermus sp.
GGCGTTCAAACACTTAGCGCGGTTTATGGTAAGCCTGGAGGGTTCACCAGAGGGCCCGGAACGGGAGGTAAGCGATAGGCGCAACCCGAAGGAGCCGCAAGGCGACGCACTTCCTCTCTGGCGGGCCCTCCAGGTAGGCGTCCTCCGTCCCCTTCTTGGGCAGAAAGCGCCGAGAGACCTCTCGGTCCTGAAGCCCCTCCTCGTGGGAGGAGCGTGGAAAGGTGGAGGAGGGTTGCGCCTAGGTCCGGATCGGTATGCCGGGCCGATGCGCATGGATGCCCGGAATCTCGCTACGCTCTCGTTGCGGGATATAGCCCGGGGTGGGGAGGCGATTTGAGCCTCTGCGGTTTCTTCCATGTGTACGTGGAGATACCGGAAATCACCAAGGCCGACCCCGCCTTCCATGCGCACGTGGAGATACCGCCGGAAGAGTACACCCACGTCCGCTGGGTCGTCGTTTCTTCCATGCCCACGTGGAGATACCGCCCTAGCCGGGAAAGGTGGAGGGATGGACCCTCGTTTCTTCCATGCGCAGGTGGAGTCACCGCTCTCCGGCGAGCACGTGTACGGAGTGGCGGACCCGGTTCTTCCAATGCACCCGTGGAGATACCGATACCGAAACCGCTACCGATACCGTCTGATCGCCATCCTCTCGATCTTGGATGTCACTCCACTTCGGCCTCTCCTACGTCCGCATCCCCCGCTTCGTTTTCCAGCAAGCTTTCAGGGGGTTTGATGGAGGGCCAGTAGACCACTACACCCAGGCCCAGGTCATCGTAATGCGTATCCCGGACGAGGTTGCTGAT
>NZ_JBWGQW010000165.1:0-805 GCF_056332225.1 Thermus sp.
CGGGAGAAGCGAAGTGGAGTACCCAGTCCAGGGGGCCCTCCACCTCCAGAGGCTGGACCACGTCCGCCCGGAGGAAGGTGAAGCCCGGGTGGCGCCTTAGGCGCTCCAGGTTCCGCCCCTGGCCCGTGGAGAGGTTGTCCACCCCCACCACCTCGTGCCCCTCCCGGAGGAGGCGCTCCGCCAGGTGGCTCCCCAAAAACCCCGCAGCTCCCGTGAGAAGGACCCGCATTACACCCCCACCCTTTCCAGGGTACCCAAGGCCGGCACCCCCATACCCAGGTAGCGGTAGCCCAGGGCCTCGAGGGCCTTACCGTCCAGGAAGTTCCGGGCATCCAGGACCAAAGGGGTGCGGAGGAGAGGCTTAAGCTCCTGCCAGGGCCAGGTGCGGTACAGGGGCCAGTCCGTGGCCAGGACCACGGCGTCCGCCCCGCGCAGGGCCTCCTCGGGCGTTTCCGCATACTCCAGGGGGAGGGACACCTCTTTGCGGGCTCGGGGCAGGGCCACGGGATCGTGGGCCCTTAAAAAGGCGCCCCGGTCCAGGAAAAGCCGGGCCAGCTCCAGGGCTGGACTTTCCCGCAGGTCGTCGGTGTTGGCCTTGAAGGCCAGGCCCAAAAGGGCGATGGTCCGACCCTTCAGGGTCTTAAGTTCGGCAAGGAGCTTGTCCACCGCCCATCGCCGCTGGTCCTCGTTGACCTTCCGGGCGGCCTCGGTGATGCCTAGGGAGAGGCCGTACTCCCGCCCCATGGCCAAGAGGGCCGCCGTGTCCTTGGGGAAGCAGCTTCCCCCCCAGCCGAGCCCGGCCTGG
>NZ_JBWGQW010000166.1:0-804 GCF_056332225.1 Thermus sp.
GGGTTAAAACGGGCCACCTGCCGCACGAGCTCACTGCCAATGGAACCCCCGGCGCCCGTCACCAGCACCACCTTGCCCTCCAGGTACCCCGCGATCTCCTCTAGGTTGAGGCGCACGGGCTCCCGGCGGAGGAGGTCCTCGAGGCGCACCTCCCGGATCTGGGAGAGCCCCACCCGGCCCGAGAGGATCTCGTAGATCCCGGGAAGGATCCGGTACTGCACCCCCACCGCCCGGGCCAGCTCCACCACCTTGCGCACCACGGAACCGGGCGCCGAGGGAATGGCCACCAGGACCTCGTCCGCCTCTAAAGCCCTGGCCGCCCGGGGGAGGTCCTCCAGGGTGCCCACCACCCGGACCCCTGCGATGGTCTGGCCCCGTTTGTTGGGGTCGTCGTCCAGAAAGCCCACGGGGTCAAGGTCCGCCTCCGGGTGGCGGAGCATCTCCCGGGCCACCATGGTGCCCGCCTCGCCCGCCCCCACGATCAGCACGCGCTTCTTAGTCTTTCCTGCTCTTCTCCCCTTCTTCTCCTCCCAGTAGAGGCGCACCCCAAGGCGCACACCTCCCATGGCAAGAAAGGCCAGGGCGCTGGCGATGAGGGGTACGCTTCGGGGCACGGGCAAAAGGTTGTTGAGTACGAGGGCGAAGACCCAGAGCATCCCCCCCCCCAGGCCCACCCCCAGGGCCAGCCGCACCAGGTCCCGCACCCCTACACGGCTCCAGGCCTGGCGGTGAAAGCCGAAGAGGGTGATGATCAGGGCCTCAATCGGAACGCCGAGAAGGGTGTAGATCCAGAGGGAATCCCAG
>NZ_JBWGQW010000167.1:0-799 GCF_056332225.1 Thermus sp.
CCCTACCAGCCTAGCGCTCGTGCGCTCGTGCGCTCGCGCGCCAGCCGCTCGCCTCAAGCGGCGCTCACGCGCTACATGCGCGCGTGCGCTCAGCCGCGCAAGCGCATGAGCGGGAAACCCGAAGGCTCACGGGGTGGGGAAGAGGAGCTGGGCCGCCTCGGCGCCGGCCCCTTCCGCGCGGGGATCCGCCTCCCCGGGTTCCTCTCCCGGGGCCTCCTCTTCGTCCGGGGCGGGGGTGGGAAGCTCCCCCTCGGTGAAGAGGGGTCCCCGGAGGACCTCCTCCAGGAGCTCCTCCTGCCGGGGATGGAGGTCCAGGGTCCGCTCCAGGACCCATATGAGCTCCAGGAGCTCCCGAGAAAGGTCCGCGTCCCAGTGGGAGGGGACGATCCCGTCCAGGGGCGAGCTTTTCCTCCCCTTTCGGTCCTTTTTGCGGTAGTCCAGCCACGCCTTGAGGGGCCGGAAGCCGGAGACCTCGTAGCCCCACACCTCCGGGGCCACCTCCTTCACCTCCCCGTCCCCCACGTGGAGGGTCCGGGTACCGGGGTCGTAGCGGTGGCTTTGGGGGTAAGCGCTGGGCGCCTTTCCCCAGAAGGCCTTCCCCTGGAAGGCGGTCCAGGAGCCCACGTGGGCGTACCGCTCCCCGTAGGTGTGGAGCCAGAGGAGTTCGCTCCCCAGGGCCACTCCCCTCTTGAAGAGCTCCGGGTCCCTGGTGAGGGGCACCCGGACCGGGGGGTGGCGCACCCCCCCCTGGAAGCGCTTGGTGAAGGCGGGCTGGGCCAGGAGGGCGTAGACGTAGGCC
>NZ_JBWGQW010000168.1:0-794 GCF_056332225.1 Thermus sp.
ACCCCGGAGGACACCCGGGACTACTACCGGGGGCTCATCGAGCAGGGGAGCCGGGGCGGGCCCAACCTGGCCTTCGACCTCCCCACCCAGTGCGGCTACGACTCCGACCACCCCCTGGCCGAGGGGGAGGTGGGCCGGGTGGGGGTGTGCGTGGACACCCTGGCCGACCTGGAGATCATCTACGAGCCCTACCGGGGGGACCTGGACCTGGACCGCATCGCCTCCAACTTCACCATCAACGCCCCGGCCAACGTGATCATCGCCATGTACGCCGCCCTGGCCCAGAAGCGGGGCATCCCCCTGGAGAAGCTCCGGGCCACCCCCCAGAACGACATCCTCAAGGAGTACGTGGCCCGGGGGACCTACATCTTCCCTCCCCGCCCCGCCCTGCGCATGTTCCGGGACAGCCTGGTCTTCATCACCCGGCACATGCCCAACGTGAACATCACCAGCATCGGCGGCTACCACATCCGGGAGGCGGGGGCCACGCGGGAGCAGGACCTGGCCTTCTCCATGGCCATCGCCTCCGAGTACCTCCGGGTGGGGGTGGAGGCCGGGCTCCCGGTGGACGAGTTCGCCCCCCGCTTCACCTTCAACGCCTTCGGGGGGTCCATGGAGATGCTCAAGGAGATCGCCTTCCAGCGGGCGGCGCGCCGCATGTACGCCCGCATCCTCCGGGAGCGCTTCGGGGCCCGCGACGAGCGGAGCATGCGCATCCGCCAGGCCCTGGGGGCCCACATCGGCCCCTCCTCCACCACCCTTAAGCGGCCCCTGAACAACCTCACCCGGGCGGT
>NZ_JBWGQW010000169.1:0-792 GCF_056332225.1 Thermus sp.
GGCCCGGGGAAGGAGCGGGGGCCTGGACACGGGCGGCCTGGCGGGCGGAAGGGGGACGGCCACCCGGAGGGTGGGGGCCTCCTCCCTGGCCACCCTCCTCCAGGCCAAGGCGGGTGGGGCCTCGGCGGGCGAGGCCTCCCCGGCCTTCCCCGCCTCCGGGAGCTGGAGCCGCACCTCCGGCCTCTCCCCTTCCCCCTTGAGGAAGGCGGCGAGGCGCTCCACCGCCTCCGGAGAGAGGACCCGGGGCAGGCTCTTTAGGTGCCCCTCCAGGGAGGCCACGTGGAGGACCCCCTGGTGGTACCCCTCCCGATAGCTCCCCACCACCAGGGGCACCACGGGGAGGGCGAGGCGGGCGTAGGCTTCCCGGCCCAGGGCCTCGGCCTTCGCCGCCTCCTCCGCCAGGGCGAACACCCCCGCCTCGGAGACCAGGAGGTGGCCCTCGCCGAAGGGGACGAGCTCGGCTTTCACGGGGTCCATTCTATACACCCGCCTCCAGGAAGGCCTCCGCCACCCGGGCCAGGACCTCCTTGCGAAGGGCCTCCCGCCCCTTTTCCGAGGCCACCTCGCACGCGTCGCCGCCCTCGAGGGGAGCGAGCAGGTAGCCCCCGAGCTCCGCCTGCCACCTCTCCCCCGCCCTTCTCCCCGCCTCGTCCCCGTCCAGGAGGAGGAAGGTGGGCCTGCCGTCCGGCTTCGGCAGGGTGCCGTTCACCCCGGCCACCCCCACCACGTCCAGGAGGTCCCCCACGGCCAGGTAGAGGGCCACGGCGTTGAGCTCCCCCTCCACCACCAGGA
>NZ_JBWGQW010000170.1:0-788 GCF_056332225.1 Thermus sp.
CTCCTGGTGGGGGCCGCCCTCCTCTGGGGGGTTTACAGCGTGGGGATTACCCTGGCCGTCCAGAGGCGGACCCCCCTGGAGGTCACCGCGGCCAGCATGCTCCTAGGAAGCCTCCTTCTCTTACCCGCGGCCCTCCTCACCCCCTTCCCCCAGGCCTCCCCTTCCGCCTGGGGGGCCCTCCTCTACACCGCCCTCGGGGGCGCCTTCCTGGCCTTCACCCTCTGGGCCAGGGTGCTGGGGCGCTACCCCGCAAGCCAGGTAGCCCCCCTCCTGAACCTCACCCCGGCCTTGGCCCTGGCCTTCTCCCTTCTCCTGGGGGAGGCCCCTGGGGCCTGGGACCTCCCGGGCCTCCTCTTGGTGGCCCTGGGCGTCTACCTCTCGGGCCGCAAGGGGTAGACTGAAGGGGATGATCTACGAGGCCATCAAGGAGGCCATCAAGGAGGCCATGAAGGCCCGGGACCAGAAGACCCTGGACTTCGCCCGGGTGGTGAAGGCGGAGCTGGACCGGAAAGGGGACGGCAAGCCCCTCCCCGACGAGGAGGCGGTGAAGGTCCTAAAGGCCCTCAAGGAGATCGCCCTGGAGCAGGGGAACGCCTTTGAGGTGGAGTTCTTGGACCGCTTCCTCCCCAAGGAGATGACGGAGGAGGAGATCGAGGCCTGGATCCGGGAAAACCTGGACCTTTCCCAGTTCAAAAACCCCCTGGCGGCCATCGGGGTGGTAACCAAGGCCCTAGGCCCCAAGGCCCCCGGGGACAAGGTGCGGCGGGTCATAGAGAAGATGCGATGAG
>NZ_JBWGQW010000171.1:0-787 GCF_056332225.1 Thermus sp.
GCCTTGGCGAGCCCGTCGGCGAGGAGGGCCGAGGGCGCGAGCACCGTGGCCTGAAGCCCAAAGGCAGGCCTCCCCTTCCTCGGGTCCAGGAGGTGGGGCCCCTTGTGCCGCACCCCGCTCGTGGCCACGCCCCCCTCCTCCAGGAGGAAGCGGTGGACGGGCGGGGCGTTGTCGGGGCCCAAGGGGGCTTCCACCAGCACTTCCGCCCGCCCCGGGCCCTTTCGCGCGAGATCCCCTCCCAGGTTCACCAACGCGGCCCTGGCCCCTGCCCTCAGGGCGGCCTCCGCCCCCTTGTCGGCGATGTACCCCTTGGCCAGGCCGTCCAGGTCCAGGGGCGCCAGGACCTCCACCTCCTCGCCCACGAAGCGGAAGGCCTCCCCGCCGCAAGCGGGCGCCGGGTGGAAGACCCCGCCCGTGGCCTCCTTTAGCGCCAAGGCCGCGGCGAGGACCTCCCGCATCTCCGGGCCCGGCCTCCCGCCCCCCTGGCGCACCAGGCGGGTGAGCTCGCTTTCCCGGTGGCGGCTGAAGACCGCCTCCAACCGCCTCACCTCCCGCAGCACCGCCCCGAAGGCCCACCGGGCCCGCCAGGGAGGGGCGAGAAGCTGCACCTCCAGGAAGCTTCCCAAAACCCCTTCCCACCTGGCCCCGTACCGGCCCATGGAAGGGAGGGTAGGGCAGTCCGGTTAGACAGCCGTTAAACGTCCACACCTGGTTTCGCAGGGGGTGGCCTAAGCGCCCCCAGGGTAACCCTCCCCTAACCGGGCCGGTCCATACTGGAAGGGTGCAG
>NZ_JBWGQW010000172.1:0-772 GCF_056332225.1 Thermus sp.
GTGCCGAGGCCCGTGGTGGCGGCCTTCCCGAGCGGAAGGGCCCAGGTCTACGCCCTCCGCACCGCCACGGGTAGGGTCCTGGAGGCCACGGCCAACCACCCCGTCTACACCCCTCGAGGGTGGCGGCCCCTGGGGGCCTTGGCCCCGGGGGACTACGTGGCCTTACCCCGCCGCCTGCCCTACCGGCCCTCGGCCCACCTCGAGGACCACGAGCTGGACCTCCTGGGCTTCGCCCTGGCCGAGGGGAACCTCCGCCATCCCTCCGGCTTCTACCTCTACACCTCCTCGGAGGAGGAGCTCGCCGCCATGGAGGAGGCCCTGAAGCGCTTCCCCAACACCCGCACCCGGGTGGCCTGGCGCCGGGGCGTGGCCCACCTCTACGTGGGCCGCGAGGACCGGAGGGCGGACTCCGGAGCGGTGGCCTTTCTCAAGCGGATGGGGCTTCTGGGCCTTAGCGCCAAGACCAAGCGCCTTCCCGAGGAGGTCTACCGCCTGCCGCCCGAGGAGGTGGCCCGCTTCCTGGGACGGCTTTGGACCGGGGACGGCGGGGTGCACCCCAAGGGCAGGCTCATCCACTACGCCACCGCCTCCTTGGACCTAGCCCGGGGCGTGCAGCACCTCCTCCTCCGCCTCGGGCTCCAGTCCCGCTTGGTGGAGAAGCGCTTCGCCGGGGGGCGAAAAGGGTATGGGGTCTACCTCCTGGGGGGCCTTGAGGCGGCCCACCGCTTCGCTGAGGCCCTAGGCCCTTACCTCTTGGGGAAGAGGCGGCAGG
>NZ_JBWGQW010000173.1:0-759 GCF_056332225.1 Thermus sp.
CCGCTTTTCGCCACCATCACCGGGTCCACCACCAAAGGCCGGATCCCGAAGCGCCGCACCGCCTCGGCCACGGCCTCCACGATGGCCGCCTCCCCCAGGGCCCCGGTCTTGGCGGCGTGAAGGGGGAAGTCCTGGGCCACGCTCTTTATCTGGGCGTAGACCACCTCGGGGGGCAGGAGGTGCACCCTCTGAACCCCCAGGGTGTTCTGGGCGGTGACCAGGGTGAGGGCGCTCGTCCCATAGACCCCGAAGCGGAAGAAGACCTTAAGGTCCGCCTGCACCCCCGCCCCACCCCCCGAGTCGGAGCCCGCGATGGTGAGGGCCACCCTCACGTCCTTTCCTCCTTCCATCTCCGTAGCCTCCAGAAAACCTCCGGCTCCACCGGAGCCCCCACGCGGGCGCAGGTGGCTTCATACCACCCCAGGCTGGCTTGCGCCAGCCTGGGGGCCCCGGGAAAGAAGGCCTAGAGAGGCCTTGTGGCCTTGGCTTAGGCGAAGGATTCACGCCAAAAGGGTATCACAGGTCCTCCAAGGGCCGCCCCCGGGTCTCCACCCCCACCGCGAAGGCGAAGACCCCGGCGAGGAGAAGAAGCCCCCCGTGGAGGGCCAAAACCCCGCCCGGGCCCCAAAGGGGAAGGAGGGCCCCGGTGGCGTAGGGGGCGAGGATCCCCCCCACCCGGCCCACCGCCGCCACCAGGCCCGCCCCGCTTCCCCTAAGGGCGGTGGGGAAGAGCTCCGGGGTGTAGGCGTAGACCGCTCC
>NZ_JBWGQW010000174.1:0-750 GCF_056332225.1 Thermus sp.
CGGGTCTTCGGCCTGGCCAGGCTCCGGGAGGTGGGGGACCTTCCCGGACTCCAGGCCTTCCACGCCCGCTACTAGCTCCTCCTCATGGCCTACAGCCAGAAGGAGGCGAGGGCCCTGGGGCGCCTCCTCGCCGAGGCCCGGGGGAGGCCCTTTTCCGAGGTCCAGAGGGCCTACGAGGAGGGGTTTTTGCGGGCCACGGAGAGGCCCTACCGCCTCGGGGCCATGGCCGACGCCCTCCTCCACGCCTTCGGCCACTTCAAGAAGGCCCTTGGCGCCCGAGAAAAGGCCCACTTCCTGGACCTCCTCGTGGACTTCCGGGAGGAGCGCCTGCCCCTCGAGGCCCCCCTCGCCCTCCTCGCCTCCTGGGCCCGGCGCTTCGCCGAGCCCTACCTGGAGGCCCAGGCCCTCCTGGAGCCCTACCCCCGGGCCCTGATGCGCGTGCCCGGCGCCTAGAGAAACCGGGCGAAGATCCGGCCCAGGGCCTCGAGGTCCTCGAGGTGTTCCCGGAGGACCCGGTGGACGATGCGGCGGTCTATGTCCAGGTACTCGTGCACCAGGAGGTTGCGGAAGCCGATCATCCGCCGCCACCTTTCCGCCAGGGCCTCGTCCACGTAGCCCTTGGCCAGGAAGAGGTCCGCGAGGTCGCGCGCCCTCTCAAAGGGGCCTAGGCCTTCGTCGGCGGCCACGTGGGCGGCCATATCGGTCAGGGCTTCTATGGCGAGCTGGAGGAAGCGCTCTGCGGCCCCGTAC
>NZ_JBWGQW010000175.1:0-748 GCF_056332225.1 Thermus sp.
TCCCCAAGGGGGACTGGGCCTTTACCATGGTGCGCCAGTACCTCTTTGACCTCTACGAGAAGACCCTTCTGGAGGCCCTAAGGGGAAGCGCCTACCCCCCCCTGGCGGAGGTGGCGGAAAGGATCCTCAAGGAGGAGCGCTTCCACCTCCACCACTCCGCCCTCTGGGTGGAGCGCCTGGCCCTGGGCACGGAGGAGTCCTACGCCCGCACCCAGAAGGCCCTGGACCTCCTCTTCCCCTACGCCCGCCAGCTCTTCCAGCCCCTTCCCGGGGAGGAGGCCCTGGTGGAGGCGGGGGTGTTCCCCGACCTCCAAGCCCTCCTCCCCCACTACCTGGAGGAGGCCACGGGCCGCCTGAAGCGCCTTGGCCTCAATCCGCCGGAAGGGGGGTACGTGCCCAAAGCCCGCACGGAGCACACGGAGTACCTCTGGTCCCTCCTTGCCGAGATGCAGTCCGTGGCCCGCTGGGACCGGGAGGCGAAGGCGTGGTAGCGCGGTACTGGGAGGCCCTAAAAGGGGTCAAGGACCCGGAGATCCCCGTCCTCAACATCGTGGAGATGGGGATGGTCCTGGGGGTGGAGGCCGAGGGGACGAGGGTCAGGGTGCGCTTCCGCCCCACCTTCTCCGGCTGCCCGGCCCTCAGGCTCATCCGGGAGGAGATCGTGGAGGCCCTCAAGAGGGCGGGGGCCGAGGAGGTGGAGGTGGAGGAGGTCCGCACCCCCTGGAGCACCGAGGCCATGACCGAGGAG
>NZ_JBWGQW010000176.1:0-747 GCF_056332225.1 Thermus sp.
GGGGCGGTTTGGCCCCGGGATGCGATCGCACTACGCCACGGAGGTGGCCGACCGGCTCTACGCCTTAGAGGTTATGGTGGGCCCCTACGCCGTGGCCCAGCTCCGGCTCTCCCAGGCCATCGAGGCCGAAGGGGGGCGGCTTCCCCCGGGGGGCCTCCACGTCTACCTGGCGGACACCCTGGAGGCCCCCGACGCCCCGCCCCTGGAGCGGGAGTTCTTCTACGAGCGCCTGGCGCAGGAACGCCGGGAGGCGGCCCGGGTGAAGCGGGAGGTGCCCATCCTGGTGATCCTGGGCAACCCCCCCTACGACCGGGTGGAGGGGGAGAGCGAGGAAGCCCGCAAGGCCCGGGGGAAGTGGATCGTGCAAGGGAAGAAGGACCCCCAGGACCCCAACTCCCCGCCCCCCCTGGAGGACTTCCTGGCCCCCTTGCGGGCCCTGGGGCAGGGGGTACACGCCAAGAACCTCTACAACCTCTACGTCTACTTCTGGCGCTTCGCCCTGTGGAAGGCCTTCGAGCAGGACCCAAAGCGCCCCGGGGTGGTGGCCTTCATCACCCCGAGTTCCTACCTCACCGGCCCGGGCTTCGCCGGGATGCGCTCCTTCATGCGGGGGCTGGCCCACGCGATCTACGTCCTGGACCTGGGGGGCGAGGGGCGGGGGGCGGTCCGGGAGGAGAACGTCTTCAACATCCAGACCCCGGTGGCCATCGCCCTGGTGGTGCGCCACGGGGAGAAGGCCGCGGGGGA
>NZ_JBWGQW010000177.1:0-747 GCF_056332225.1 Thermus sp.
CGCGGCTTAGCCTCACCTTAAGCGCCCTGGGCCAGCGCCTGGACCTGGGCTACGCCCTCCGGGAAGGGGGGCTCACCCTCACCCCCTACCTCGCCCTGCGCCGCCTTGCAAGCCCCGAGGAGGTGCGGGCGGGGGGCGGCCTCGAGGCCCGGCTGGAGGAGCGGGCCTATAGCCTTTCCGGTCGGCTGGAGTACCTGGGCGGGTTCGCCCTCCGCCTGGGCGGGGCCACCCGCAGCCAGGAGCCCTTGGGGCTCAAAGGGGAGATCGCCTACCAGGAGGGCGCCCTTCAGGGAAGCCTTCAGGGTGGGGCCCAGCTGAGCGAGGAGGTGCGGGCCTCCCTGACCCTCTCCGCCGGGAGCGGCCTGGGGGGGCGGTTCGGGCTGGAGTACCGCCCCCTCCCCCTGCCCCTCACCCTCCAGGGGGGCCTGGGGTACCAGGGGGGCCCGGCGGCCGACCTCGGCTTCCGGCTCCGCTTGGACGGGCTCGAGGCCGGGGGCAGCCTGGGCTACCAGGCGCAGGGCACCTGGGGCGCCCTCTACCTGGGCTACCGGGGGCGGGAGTTCAGCGTGCAGACCAGTCTCACCCTTTCCCCCGCGCGGAGCGCCCTCCTCCTCGCGGCGCAAGGCCGCCTGGAGAACCTGGAGGGGGGGCTTCAGGTGGGCTACGACCTCGCCTCCCGAAGCCCCGAGGCCCAGGCCGCCCTCCTTTACCGCCTTCCCGAGGGCTTTGGCCTGGGCCTCTCGGGCC
>NZ_JBWGQW010000178.1:0-739 GCF_056332225.1 Thermus sp.
CCGGAGAGTTCCGGATCTGGCGCTTTGGGTTTCGCCCCTTCACAAGGGTGGAAAGAACGAGTACCCCTTCTTCCTAGTGGCGAGGCCCTGGGATGAGGTCGCGGAGGGCCTAGGGGCTGGGGCGTGATCCCAAAGGGCGGCCTCGCCGGGGGGCTTCCCTTGCCCTAACCCCGTTAGCCGAAAGAGGCTTTTCCATAGAGATTCAGGCGCAGGGAGCCGCCCGCTTCAGCTGATGGGGGAACGCGCCCTCTTCACGTTAGCTGGAGTTGCGGCGTATAATACCCTTTCTTGTTGTACCATTCGTCCATGACCGTAGCCGACCACCTGACCCTGAACGAGCTGTGGCGGAGGGTCAAGAAGGCCAAGGATCCGATAGAGAGGCATCGCTTCCTGGCCGTTTATCACGCCAAGCGGGGCCTCACCGCCAAGGAGATCGCCAGGATCACCCTGAACACCCCCCGCTGGGTCCAGGAGACGGTACGCCGCTATAACCGGGAAGGCCCCGAAGCCCTGAAGGACAAGCGACACCAGAACCCGGGACAAAAGCCCAAGCTGACCCCAGAGGAGCAGAGGAAGGTGCTGGAGGCCCTGCAGGCCCCTCCTCCCGACGGGGGCCTGTGGACGGGGCCCAAGCTCAGGGACTGGGTGGAGCGGGAGCTGGGGAAGAAGCTCTCCTTTTACCCCATCTACCGGCTTCTGCACGAGATGGGGTTCGCCTTGCGGGTGCCCCGCCCCCGGC
>NZ_JBWGQW010000179.1:0-734 GCF_056332225.1 Thermus sp.
GGGGCGCGGGGGCCTGGCGGGCGCTCGCCTTGGAGGGGTCGGGGGACCTCGCGGCCCTCGGCCCCTGGACCCTTAAGGGGGAGGCGGACCTTTTCGCCCTCGCCTACCGGGGCGAGGCCGCCCTTTCCCGGGCGGGCCTCGCCCTGGAGCTTTCCGGGAAGGGGGCGGCCTTGCGCTTTACGGGCCGGGCGCCGGGCCTCGCCCTCGCTGGGGGGTACGGGAAGGGCCTTGCCTTGCGCCTCTCCGCCCGGGGGTACGACCTCGCCCCCTTCGGGCTTCCCGCAAGGCTTTGGGGCGCCTGGGGCCTCGAGGGGGGGAGGCTTCGGGTGGAGACCCCTTACGGCCAGGCGGTCCTGGAAGGCAAGGAGCTCCTCCGGGCGCGCCTTCTCCTAACCGGCCCTTACCTGGAGGGAGAGGGGGAGGTCTCCCCGGAGGGGCTTTCCTTGCGCTTTTCGGGCCGCTACCGGGCGGGCGGGGTGGTTGTGGAAGGGGAAGGGGAGGGAGGAGGCCCCTGGGGGGCCCTCCGCTTCCGGCTCGCGGGGGAGGCCCGGGTGCCCTACCTGGAGCCTTTGCCCTTCCGGGGCGGGGTGGAGGTGGCGGACGGGGTCCGCTACCGGCTCCAGGGTCCCCTTTCCCTCGAGGGGGAGGGGGCGGGGTACAGGGGGAGCTTTCGGCTTCCCTTCGCCTTCCTGGGGAAGGCGGGAGAGGTGCGGGGAAGCTTCCAAGGGGAGGGG
>NZ_JBWGQW010000180.1:0-728 GCF_056332225.1 Thermus sp.
CCTGGCCCTTCCTCATCGCAAAAACCCGATTTAGGAGTTTTGGAGCACGGGAGTAAGGAGAAGCCCCGGCTCCACTTCCCAAAACCCCGCCTGGGGGGGAGGAGGTAGGCCGTGGGGCTGAAGCGCATTGACCTCCACGCCCCCCTTCCCGAAATCCCCTGGGCCTGGGAAGGGCTCATCCCCCGGGGTTTCGTGAGCGTGGTGGGAGCCCTCCCCGGGGAGGGGAAGACGGTGCTCCTCACCGCCCTGGCCTGGCAGGCCACCCGCCCCGAGGGGGAACTCCTGGGCCGCAGGGTGGAGCCCTCGGGGGCGGTCTACGTGGACTTTGACGCGGCCACCGGGGACGGGCGGGCGGTGCGGGGCTGGATTGAGCGGCACAAGGCCGCCTACCCGGACGGGGACATGGCCCGCCTGGTGGTCCTGGAGCCCGAGGGGGACACCTACGGCCTGGGGGAGGAGGAGCTGGCCCAACTGGAGAGGGGGGTGAAGGAGGCGGGGGCGGGCCTGGTCATCGTGGACTCCTTCATGGCCGCCTTCCCCCTGGACGTGGTGAAGGCCCACCAGGTACAGGCCGCCTTCTACCACCTGCGCCGCCTCGCCCTGAACACCGGGGCCGCCGTGGTGGTGATAGACCACCTACCCAAACCCATGAGCGGGGAGCAGGCCGGGGCCAGGGGGCTCCTGGGCTCCATCGCCAAGACCGCCCAGGCCCGGAGCGTGCACATCCT
>NZ_JBWGQW010000181.1:0-723 GCF_056332225.1 Thermus sp.
CCCGGGCTCCCCGTGCCCTCGAGGGAGGAGCGGGAGCGGGTGGAGGCCCTCTGCCGGGCGAGCCGGGAGGGCAAGCGCCTCTACCTCCTGGTGCGGGAGGGCGAAGCGGCCCGCAAGGAGTTCGTCCTCGCCAACCTCCGCCTGGTGGTGAGCGTGGTCAAACCTATCGCCAGGAAGCGCAACCTCGACCTCCTGGACCTCATCGCCGAAGGGAACCGCGGCCTCCTCCGGGCCACGGAGACCTTCGACGAGCGCCTCGGGCACAAGTTCTCCACCTACGCCACGCACTGGATCCGGCAGTACGCCTCGCGCTACGCCCAGCAGGCAGTCCGGCTCATCCGCCTGCCCGTCCACCAGGAGGAGGCCCTGGGCAAGCTCGAGGCCATCCGCGTCCGGCTCGCCCAGGAGCTCCTCCGCCCGCCCTCCCTGGAGGAGGTGGCGAAGGAGATGGGGGCGGGCTGGACTCCGGCGAAGCTCGAGGAGCTCCTCTCGAGCGCGCAGGAGGTGTACCGCCTGGAGGAGCCCGTCTACCCCGGGGACGGCGAGGCGGGCGACCCCTACGGGGAGTTCGTGGAAAGCCCCCTGCCGGGCCCCGAGGAGGCCGCCCTGGAGCGGGCCCGGCGGGAGGCAATCGCGGAGGCTCTCGCCCACCTGCCCCCGAGGGAAGCCGAGGTGCTCAGGCTCCGCTACGGCCTGGACGGGACTCCTCCCCTCACCCTGGGG
>NZ_JBWGQW010000182.1:0-720 GCF_056332225.1 Thermus sp.
CGCGCCGTGGCCTCGGACGGCTACCGCCTCGCGCTCTTCGACCTCACGCGTCCCTTCCCCTTCGCCAAGGCCGCCGTGGTTCCCGCCCAGAGCCTCGCCGAGGCGCTCGCCGTCCTGGAAGCGGCGGGCGGGGAGGAGGTGGCCCTCCGCCTCGGCCCGGGGGTGCTGGGCCTCGAGGGGGAGGGCGAGACCTTTTCCGCGCACCTCGCCCTCAGGCTCCTCGAGGGGACCTTCCCCGACTACAACCGGGTGATCCCGAGCGAGTTCGTGGCCCGAGCCCTGGTGGAAACGCGGGCGCTGAAGGAGGCGGCGAGGCGCCTCGAGGTGCTCGCCGATCGGCAGAACCGCCGCCTGGACATCGCCCTGGAAGAGGGGCACCTCAGGCTCTCCGTCGAGGGGGAGTACGGCGGTGGCGAGGAACGGGTCCCCGCCGAGGTGGAGGGAAGCCTCGTCCTCGCGGTGAACGCCCGCTACCTCCTGGAAGCCCTCCCCGAGGAAGACCGCACCGCCTTCCGCTTCTCCGGCGCCACCACCCCCTTCCTGGTGACGCCGGGAGAAAGGGAGGGGTACCGGGCGGTGGTGGTGCCCCTCCGCGTCTAGGAGGTGGTCCGTGAGGGGGAAGGCGAAGGAGCTCGAAAAGCTCGTGGCCGAACTGGAGAGCGCCGTCAAGCTCGTCCTCCTGGAGACCGCCGACCTGAAGCGCCTCCTCACCAAGGACCC
>NZ_JBWGQW010000183.1:0-715 GCF_056332225.1 Thermus sp.
GTACCGCCAAAAGGTAGCAAAAGGGAAGCCGGAAGAGCCGACAAAAGAGCCGCCAAAAAAGCTACCTTCTCTCTTCTCCAATAGCGCCCAGAAGTAGCCCATGCCCGCCGACCCCGAGGACTACCGCCTCCTGCGAAGCCAAAGCGCCCTCCTGGCCCAGGCCCTGCGCCTGGTGGCCCGGGACGGGTACACCTGGTGGCAGCTCCAGGAGACGCCCACGGAGAAGGTCCTCCTGGCGGTCAAAAAGCTGGACGAGAAGTGGGCGGTCTTGCTGGACCGCCCCGCCCGGAACGTGCGCCGCCAGGCCCGCCTCCCCGTGGTCCACGCCCTCCTGGCCCCGTTGAGCGCCATGCCCCCCGAGGCCCCCCACCCCACCTGGCCCATCCTGGTTCTGGCGGACCAGAAGCTCCCCGGCGAGCACATGCACCGGGTGGCGGACCCCAAGCACCCCCCCACCTGGGTGGCCTGGCGGAAGGAGGCCTGGCGGCCCACCTACGTCCTGCGCAAGGACCCGCGGGGGAAGCTCACCTGGTTCCTCACCGAGGAGTTCTACCGGGAGATGCTGGAGGAGGCCCTGCACCACGCCACCCGGGGGGACTGGCCCCGCCTGGTGGGGCACCTCAAGACCCTGGGCAACCTGCCCATGTTCAGCGGGGTGTGGGGCCAGCTCCAGGAGATCCGCAAGAGGGTGCAGAAGCTCTGGGGCGACCGGCAC
>NZ_JBWGQW010000184.1:0-708 GCF_056332225.1 Thermus sp.
GCGAAGGCCCCGAAGTAGCGCTCGGAGGCGGTGTTGACGAGGGTCGCCTGCAGGTACCAGAGGAGGGGGAAGCCCGCCACCCCGAGGAGGACCGCCCCCTTCACCTCTCCCCGCGCCCGCCAGGCCCCGAGGAGGAGGAGGCCGAGGAGGAGGAGGGAGACGAGGAGGTGCCCCCCGTAGTCGGAGTAGGCGTAGAGGGCGAGGAAAGGGGCGCCGCGGACCCAGGCGTTGGTCCCCTTTTCCGCCTGCTCCGCGAGGGCCGGGACCCAGGGGAGGAAGAGGAGGAGGGGAGAGAGGGGGAGAAGCCCCCGCCACCTTCCTTCCCGCCACCCCCGGACCGCGAGGGCGAGGAGGAGGGGGGCGAGGAAGACCAGGGCCAGGTAGTGGGTGTAGAGGGCGAGGAGGCCCGCCAGGGAGAAGACCCAGGGGCGCCCCTCCAGGGCTCCCCACGTGGCGAGGAGGAGGAAGAGGGCGAGGAGGAGGTACATGCGGGCCTCCACCGCCTTAGAGGCGTAGCTCGGCGTGGCGAGGAGGAGCCCCCCTCCGAGAAGGGCGAGGGGCGGGGGGAGGAGGAGGCCGAAGGCCGCCCCCGTGAGGGCCGTCACGGGGAGGTTGCAGGCCCTCAAGCCCCGCTCCACCCCGGGAGGCGGTCCTTCCAGGGCCTTCCCCCAAAGCCCCTCCGCCCTGGCGCACCCCAGGGCGTAGAGG
>NZ_JBWGQW010000185.1:0-707 GCF_056332225.1 Thermus sp.
CGTCTACCGCTGAGCCTGCTCCCTTCGCTTCCCGCCTTGCTTCAGGCGGGCGACAGGGGCCGGCAAGGGGGCCTCACCCCCGGGTGAGCGCCCGCTCAGCGCCCCTGGTGAGCGGTGAGCGCTCACCTTGAGCGGGCTAGGGAGGGGGCGCTCATCCTGAGCGCTCACCCGCTCAAGGGGCGCTCAGGGTGAGCGCTCAGGCGCTCAGGGGGTAGACTTCTCCCGTGGAGAACCCCGATGGCCGGCAAGACGAGACCCTCCTGCCCCCGGCCCTGGCGGCCCGGATCCTGGGGGTTTCCCCGGCCACCCTTCGGCGGTACGCCGCCCTGTGGGAGCGGACGGTGGGCCCCCTCCCCCGGGCTCCGGGGGGCGGGCGGCTCTGGCCCGAGGGGGCCCTGGCCCGCCTGCGGGCGGCCCGGGAGCGGGCCCTAAGGGAAGGCCTCCCCCTGGAAGAGGTCCTGAGGGGCGAGGTCCCGGAGGGCGGCCTTCCCCTCCTCCTCCCCGCCGAGGGGGAGGCCCTGGCCCTCCTCAGGGCCTTGGCTGAGCGGCTTGAGCGGGTGGAGGGGGAGCTCAGGGCCCTGCGGGAGGAGAACGCCCGGCTCAGGGAGGCCCTGAAGGCCCTGGAAGCCCCCCGCAAGCGCCCCTGGTGGCGCTTCTGGCGGCGGTGAGGGGGGATGGGGCGGGGATCTCACCTTTTGCCGGTACAA
>NZ_JBWGQW010000186.1:0-706 GCF_056332225.1 Thermus sp.
GCGAAGGAGCTCAAAGGTGCGCCAGGGAAAAGGATCGCCCCTCGCCGTTGACACCCCACGAGGAGGCCTATAAGAGGCTGTCGTAAAAGTTTTCCATGGACGGCTACGCGGCCCTGGCCAGCCGCTTCACCAACAAGCGTAGTATGCCCAGATACACCCAGGCCTCGCTTACCCCAGGGTTAGGAGTCACCCCTTAAGGATACCACTCTTTTACGACAGCCTCTAGCCAAGGGAAAACCCCCGGCGAGCCCCGCCTCGGGCCCTCTGGAGGGCGGGGCCTTAAGCCCAGTGGTCCAAAGGCCCGTGGCCGTGGCCCAGGGGCGGCGCCCCCTTGAGGGCCCGGGTGAGGTAGGCCTTGGCCCCGGCCACCGCCTCCTCCAGGGGCCTCCCCAGGGCGAGGAGGGCGGCGAGGGCGGCGGAGAGGGTGCAGCCGGTGCCGTGGGTGTTCTGGGTGTGGACCCGGGGGGCGGAAAAGCGCAAGACCCCTTCCCGGGTGGCCAAGAGGTCCACCGCCTCTTCCCCCTCCAGGTGCCCCCCCTTGAGGAGGACGGCCCCAGGGCCTAAGGCGAGGAGGTCCCGGGCGGCCTCCTCCGCCTCCTCCAGGGTGCGGATGGGCCTACCCAGGAGGGCCTCGGCCTCGAGGCGGTTCGGGGTGACGAGGGCCGCCAAGGGGAAAAGCTGCTCCTTTAGGGCGGCCACCGCCTCC
>NZ_JBWGQW010000187.1:0-376 GCF_056332225.1 Thermus sp.
GGGGTTGCTCATGCCGGTGTTGTCAAAGGGGTTGATGTCGTTGAAGACCACGATGTCCTTCCCGGGCGGGGGCGGGGCGTTCTTGCAGGGCTGCACCCTATACTCCAACTGGCCCTGGGCCTCGGCGAAGCTGTAGCTGGGGCTTAAGAGGAAGGCGTGGCCGGCCACCTAGAGGGTGTCGCCGGGGTTGGCGCCTAGGCCTGCTAGGGAAAAGGCGTAGGTGAAGGTGTTCACGTAGGGGTCGTGCACCGCCTGGGCAGGGTAGCTCCACCACCCCCCAGGGGGAAGGGTGCCCGCGTAGGCGTGGCTCTCCGTGAGCTGGTAGGGGGAGTTGCCGGAAAGCCGTACGAAGAGGGTGTCGGCGGTGTTCCAGATC
>NZ_JBWGQW010000187.1:386-704 GCF_056332225.1 Thermus sp.
TCGTCAGGCTTCCCTGGGAGCCCAGAGGGGCCTTGGCCACTTCGCCGCACGCCTGGGCCGGGTCGCCCCCGGCGTCGTCCCTGGGGCCGGGGACCGCCATGTTGGGCTTAACGCCCTGGGGGTTGGAACAAGCTCCAAGCGCCGCTACCAGAATCCACGCGCCCAAATGCCAATACCGAGAAATACCCATGTGAATCCGCCTCCAATCTGGTCTAATGAGACCAGGATTAGTGTAAGCGGTTTGGGGCGTTACGGAGGCGTTACCCCGTTACAGGCCGAAGAGCCACTCCACGAAGGCGTTCACCACGTCGTTCTCTG
>NZ_JBWGQW010000188.1:0-701 GCF_056332225.1 Thermus sp.
GCTCAACTCGGAGGAAGTGCTCTACCTGGTGCGCACCCTCCTCTCCGAGGGGCAAATCCGCTACCTGACCGTGGAGAAGTCCCCCCAGGGGCGCATGGTGGCCCGGGAAATCGCCCGTCCCGGCCCCACCGGGCTCATCACCACGCTCACCAAGGGGCTCACCAAGGAGGACAACGAAACCCGCACCTTCAGCCTCTACATGGACGACTCCAAGGACCACACCCTCCGGGTGGTGCAGGCCCTGGCCGAGCGGGAAGCCCTGGGGGTGCGGCCCGAGGTGGAGGTGGCCCCCTGGCACGCCCTCTACGAGGCCCTTCCCCAAGTGGAGGTGGTGGTGCCCTACGCCCCGGCCATCGCCCGGCTCCTGGAGGCCCAGGACCTTCCCGAGGACCTGACCCGGCTCCGCCGGGACTTTGGCCGCTTCCTCACCTTGGTCAAGGTGGTGGCCCTCCTCCACCACGCCCGGAGGGAGGAGCGGGAGGGGCGTTTGGTGGCCTCCCTGGAGGACTACGCCCTGGCCTACCACCTGGCCGCCCGCCCCCTGGCCCGGAGCGTCCACACCGTGAGCCCCCAGGCCCTGGCTCTGGCCGTGGCCGTGCGGGAGGTGTACGAGGCCAAGCTGGAAGAGCTTGAGGGGAAGGTCCCCGAGGGGAGCGTGGCCGTGTACGTGAAGGACTTGGCCCGCTACCTGCGGTGGGCCA
>NZ_JBWGQW010000189.1:0-699 GCF_056332225.1 Thermus sp.
GTGGAAACCCCCTTCCGCCAAGCCCTCCGCCGCTTCCTCAAGTCGCCCTCCGGCAAGGTGGGGCTCGCCCTCACCGCCCTTCTCCTCCTCCAGGCCCTCCTCGTGCCCCTTCTCCTCCCCTACGACCCCAGCACCGACCGCAACTACCTGGCGCGCCTCCAGCCGCCTTCCCCCGCCCACCCCTTCGGCACCGACCACCTGGGCCGGGACCTCCTTCAGGGCCCGGGCCTCGGCCTGGGCCAGGGCCTCCTCCAGGGCCCTCGCCGCCTGGGCCTCAGCCTGGGCCAGGGCCGCGTCCGCCCGGGCCAGGAGCTCTTGCCTCGAGGCGGGCGGGGGCGGGTTCTCCAGGAGGGCCTTGAGCCTGGGGTCCAGGAAGGGCGAGGCGAGAAGGGCCGCCTTGGCCCCAGGATCCCCGGAAAGGGCCCGCTCCAGGGCTTCCTCCGCCCGGTCCAGCTCCTCCGTCATACCCTTCCGGACCACCTCCTTGCCCGAGAGGAGCCCCATCTCCTCCAGGAGCTTGATGTAGGTGCTGTAGCCGATCACCGCTTCCGCCTTCCCCAGGACCTCCCGGGCCCTCTGGGTGAGCCCCCCGAGGTCGCCAGGGCCCATCCCCACCAAAAAGAGCGCTCCCATTCCCTCACCTCCGGTAGCGGTGTTTAAAACTCGGGTCGTAAAGCCGGCTCCTCGCCCCCTTCGCCC
>NZ_JBWGQW010000190.1:0-699 GCF_056332225.1 Thermus sp.
GTCAGACCGAAGGGCAACTCGTTGCCTTCGATCACCAAGTTCACCCCGTGCCCTTCTCTCCTAGGGCCCCCATCCTCCAGATTGTGGATTACATGGTTAAAGCAGGTGGGGGAGGAACGAATCTGGGTTCGGCCATATTCCACAGCACCACAGGCACCACAGGCTTTAGGAGCCAAAGGATCATCATCTTCACCGATGAGCAAACCCACGACGATGCCTACAGGTTCCTAAAGTCCTGGCTTTCCGTTGATCCTGTTCGCAAGGCCCACGTGGTCAACGTGGCGGGCTACCAGCCCCTGGCCTTCCCCGATAGGGACGAACGGATAGCGAGGATCGGGGGGTGGAGCGACCGAGTCCTGGAAGTCATTTCTCTCATGGACGTAGACGACCCCGTGGATTGGATACGCACGGGGGGATGGAAGAGGGAGGCTTCCCGCTCTTACGAGGAAAGGGAGGTGGTGGGGGAGTCGCAAGAGAGAACCGGGGACTCGATGGAGATCCAGATGTAGGATGTCTTGCGCTTGCTGGCGCAGGGTTTTGGACCCTGCGCCAGATAAGCTTTACCGCTCTGCCTTAGAATCTAGATTCCGCTTATACTTTGGATCGTGAACGGCGCTTTCGGTACCGACTCCGGCGCTTTCGGTACCGACTCCGCTCCCTGCCTCTACTTTTCCTGCCCCTACTTTTTCGAGAAAACCC
>NZ_JBWGQW010000191.1:0-698 GCF_056332225.1 Thermus sp.
CCCCGCGCCCCGGGGAGAGCAGGGAGGTGTGCTACCGCGTCCGGATCCGCTGAGGCGAAGCCGGGGTTCTTTCCATCGCCTAGCGCCGCCGGAAGCCCGCCGGGAAGGCGGCCCCGAGGGGCGTGGACGCCCCCGGGGTCCTTGGGGGGAGGGAAGCCGCCCCTCTTGGCCCCTGACGTCTTCCTGACAGGGCGAGGGTAGAAGGGGGTCGTGCGCGTCTGGCCCTTCCTCCTGCCCACCTTCCTTTTCCTCCTGGGGTTCACCTACTTCCCGGCCCTCGAGGTGGCCATGGAGGGTCTTCCCGCCTTAGGGAGGCTCCTCGCCCCGGAGAACCTCAAGGCCCTCGAGGTCACCCTCCTCTACACCGCCCTCACCGTGCCCCTCTCCATCCTCCTCGGCCTCCTCCTCGCCCTCGCCGTGGAAGGGGAAAGCCGCCTGCGGCAGGTGGTTCGGGCCCTGGCCTTCCATCCCGTGGTCCTCCCCACGGTGGCCTTCGCCGCCGTCTTTCTATACCTCCTGAATCCCCTCGGCCCCCTGCGGGGCCTCCTCCAGGGGCTCGGCCTCCAGAACCCCCTGGGCGACCCCTTCGGGGCTTTCCTCGCGGTGGTGCTCGTGGGGGTGCTGAAAGACGCCGGGCTTTACATGCTCTACTACCTGGCGGGGCTAAAGAACGTTCCCAAGGAGCTCCTGGACGCCGC
>NZ_JBWGQW010000192.1:0-693 GCF_056332225.1 Thermus sp.
CTGCCTCATGGTCTTGGGCGCGTTCCCCAGGAGGTGGTCCAGGAGCCAGGAGACGTCCCGGGCCACCGCCCGCTCCCGGTGCCCGGGTCGTAAGGCGTTCCAGATGGGGTGGTCGTCGGTGAGCTTTTCCTCGTCCGGGAAGGCGGCCAGGTACTCCCTGGCCTTCCCTGCGGGCATGGCGAACACCTCGGCCCGGACGTACCTGGCCCAGGCCTTCACGTCCGCCGCGATGCGGTTCGGGAAGAGGAAGCTGCGGGCCCGCTCCCAGGCGCTCTTCGCCCCCTGGGGGAAGAGGTTGAAGGAATGGCGGTGAGGGGCGTAGGGGTTGGCGTAAGGCTCCCCCCGGAGGAGGAGCTCCTCCTTCAGCTCCTCCAGGAGGTACTTGGCCGTGGCGAGGAAGAGGACGCTCTCCCCCCGGTTCACCCGTTCCAGGGCGTCCGCCACGGCGTGGTAGGGCTCCTCCGGGGGCACCCAGAGGAAGCGCACCTCGCCCGCCTCGCCCCGGGGAGCGTAGTGCTTCTGGGCCCGGGTGGCGATGCGGGCCGCGATGGCCTCGGCCACCCGTTGCACCCTGGCCGGGACGCGGTACGATTGGGAGAGAACGACCTCCCCTTCCACCGGGACCGAGAGGAACGAGGTCCCGTCCGCCCCCATGAACCCGTAGATGGCCTGGTCGTCATCCCCCACCAGGGC
>NZ_JBWGQW010000193.1:0-316 GCF_056332225.1 Thermus sp.
CCGCTTGGGGGCCACCTTCTCGTAGACCGGGTAAGCCGGGGCCAGCACCGAGGCCCAGGCCTCCTGGTTGCTGGCGATCTGGATCCCTAGGTCCGTGCGCTTCTGGGCGAGGGCCAGGTAGGCGTTCTTGGCCAGGTCCAGGGCCTGGTTCACCGTGTCCTGCTCCACCTGGGCCTTGGCCACCCGCTCCTTGAGGAGGCCGAGGCGGGCCTCCACCTGGGCGATGCGGGCCTGCAGGGCCGCCTTCCGGGCGAGGAGCCTCGCCTCCTCGGCCTGGGCGTCAATGAGGGCCGAGCGGAGGCGCTGGTACTCGGGG
>NZ_JBWGQW010000193.1:326-692 GCF_056332225.1 Thermus sp.
CTCGGGGTTGGGGTTGTCAAAGGTGAGGTCTTGGGCGGTGAGGCTCGCGATCTGGTCGTACCGGGCGCGGAAGGCCTCGTAGGCCGCCTTCTTGGTGGCGTACTCCAAGGTGATCGCCTCCTTCTCCCGCTCCTGGGCGGCCACCTTGGCCTTGCGGTCCCGGATGCGCCCTTCCAGGTCGGCGAGGTTCCGCTTGAGGGCGGCCTCCTCCGCCTCGAGGCCCACAAGCTCCGCCCTCAGGCCCACTACCCGGTCCCGGTAGGCCAGGACGTCCGGGCTCACCTCCCGGAGCACCGTGTCCGGCTTGGCCGCAAGCTTCTTCAAGCCCTCCGCGTACCGGTAAACGCCGTTGTAGATGTCCCGCGC
>NZ_JBWGQW010000194.1:0-689 GCF_056332225.1 Thermus sp.
GCCTCGGCCTCACCGGCCTGCAGGCGGGCCGCCCCGTCTTCGCCCTGGACGTGCTCCAGCTCCTCGCCCTGGCCTACCTGGTGGGGGCTTGGTTCTACGACCTCCCGGCCCTCCGCCGCCTTCTCCTTTCCCTCGCCCTCCTCCTGGGCTACGGGGTGGCCCTCCTCCTCGTGCCCGTGCCCGGGGTGGGGGCGGGGGTGTACCGGGAGGACGCCAACCTCGCCCTCCACCTGAACCGCACCTACCTGGCGCCCCTGGGCCTCCGTGGGCTCCCCTCGGCGGTGCCCACCGGGGGCTTCGTCCTTCTCGCCACCTTCCTGGGGGAGGCCCTTTTGCAGGGGAGGCCCCTAGGCCTCCTCGCCCTCGGCCTCCTGGGCCTTGGCCTCGGGCTCCTTTGGACCCCCTTCCTGCCCCCGGACAAGACCTACTGGACCCCCACCTACCTCTTCCTCGCCCTGGGGGTGGGGGCGCCCCTCCTCTTCCTCCTCGGGCGCCTTCCTCCGTGGGCCCAGGCTCCCTTGCGCCCCCTTGGCGCCAACCCCCTTCTGGCCTACGCCCTGCCCCTCGCCCTGAAGCTCACCCTCCTCAAGGGGCCCCTGGCCCTCTCCCTCGCCTTCCTCACCGCCCTCCTCGGCCCCTTAGGGGGCTGGCTTTGGCTCGCCGGGTATATTCTTGGATGGTGGCTCGCC
>NZ_JBWGQW010000195.1:0-686 GCF_056332225.1 Thermus sp.
GACGCTCGTGTCTATGGCCCGCCGCAGTGGAGTGTCCTCGGGGACGGCCCGGGCCGCCACCGCGAGGAAGGGGGCGTCTACGTTGGGCGTGTCCCTCCCCGGTGCCCCCACCACCCCGGCCGCCGCGAGGCGGTAGCGCTCCTCCAACTCGGCGAGCCGGGCCTCCAGGTCCTTTACCCTGGTGTCCCCCGGCTGGGCTCCGGCCTGTTCCAGCTGGGCCAGCCGCTGCCTGATGGCCTCCATCTCCCCGATAAGCGGGGAGACCGCCTGCTCCAGTTCCTTCACCAGCTCGTTCATCCTCTACCTCCTTTGTCCACCAGTCGGGCCCTGAGCGCCCTCAGGGCGAGCCTGTAGCCGAAAAGCCGGACCGCCTCGAGGTCTGCCCCGTGCGGGGGAGAGGCGTACACCTCGGGGAAGAGCGCTCTCAGCTCTTCCTCCGAGTAGTGCCGAAGCTCGGGGGGTTCCCGGTCAAACTGGCGGTAGTGGGCCGCGAGGTGGGCGTAGACCTTGGGGCGGTCTTCCTCCGGCAGGTCCACGCCGCCCCGGGCCCCCAGGAGCGCGGCCATGGCCGCGGCCACGCCCCGCCAGACCACGGCCCCGGTCTTGGGGTCGTGGAGGGCCTTGGTCTTGAGACCGGAGAAGCTGAAGTCGTACCCCTTCTGGTCCCTTAGGGGCACGGGAAAGGG
>NZ_JBWGQW010000196.1:0-684 GCF_056332225.1 Thermus sp.
TGGGAGGCCACGTCCACCTCGAGGCACTGGGCCACCCACAGGTCCCCCTCGCGCCACAGGTGAGCGGTGAAACGCCGGGTCATGGGCTCAGTTTACTCTGCCTCCACCATGCCCCTACGCCGGGAGGGGAGCTTCCCCCTCCCCGAGGGCCTCGAGGGCCGCCCCTTGCGGTCCATGCGTCCGAGGGCCCAGAGGACGGCGGCCAGGGCGTCCACCTCCCCGGGCGAGAAAGCGCGGGTATAGCTCCCGTCCTTCACTACCAGGTGGCCGGGGGGCTCCAGGGGGTCTGTGAACACGTCCAGCCCCTGCTCGCACAGGTACCGGGCCAGCGCGTCAACGGGCCGCATGGGCCACCTCCCTCAGGCGGGCCAGGGCCTCCTCCCACCCCCTGGCCGTGAAGGGCGTTTCGCCTCCCCTCCACACGCTCAGCTTCTCGGGGGGGACCAGCCCCTTCCCGGCGGCCTCGAGCCAGGCATGGGCCTCGAGGCGGGGGAGGAGGAGTACGTAGCGCGCCCCCCCGGTCAGGGCTTCCACGGCCACCTCCCAGCCCACCACCAGGTCCACGCTCCACCCACCATTTGTGGCGGCCATGTGAAGGCGGCGGGGGGAAAAGTTCCGGTCGGCCCAGGCCAGGTAGGGGGTCAGCCCCTCCGGGGAGAGGTAATGGGTGGCGGGGGCTACCCC
>NZ_JBWGQW010000197.1:0-682 GCF_056332225.1 Thermus sp.
GGCCGCTGGCCCCTTTCCAAGGGGCTCTTGGTGGAAGCCCTTCTGCCTTTAGGGGTGGCCCTTCGCCCCCGCTGGGCCGCCCTCGGGGAGCACGGGAGGACGGCTGACGCTGGGGCCAGGCTCCACGCCGCCCTCCTCCTCTTGGGCGGCTACCTCCACGAGCTGGGGCTCCACCTTGACCTTGAGCCCGCGCTGGCCGCCCTGGAAGAGGCGGTGCGCCGTCAAGGGGAGTGGCAACGGGACGCTGACCCGGTGGAGCGGTTTGTGCCTTTGCTCATGGGCGCGTTTACCGCTGGGCGCGGCCACCTGGTGAGCCTAGACGGGTGGGAGGAAGGGGAGCCCCCGCGCAACGCCGCCCTTTGGGGGTGGAGGTGGGTACCCAGCATGAGCGGGAGCCCCGAGGCCGCCCCGGGCCGATGGGAACCTCGAGGGGCCACCCTCGGGTGGGCTCCTTCACTCCCTGAACGGGAAGGGATTCTGCTAGACCCCGAGGCCACCTATAGCGTCTTGTCCCGGATGGCCGCCGAAAACGGGGAGGCCCTTCCTTCCCCCCGCACCTTGTGGAAGCGGCTAGGGGAGCGCGGGGTTTTGTATGTCCAACACGACAAGGACGGCACACGCTACTTGGTGGTGCGGAAGGTGGCGGGGGGCAACCGCCGGGTGCTCCACATTCGCGGGGAGC
>NZ_JBWGQW010000198.1:0-679 GCF_056332225.1 Thermus sp.
GCATCCGGGACGACATCTACTACCCGGTGAAGAAGTTTCTGAAGAAGGCCACGGGCCGCGATCCCGTGATCCTCCCGGTGGTCATAGAGGGGTGAGGGGTGTACCGGTCCATCCTTTTACCTACCGACGGGAGCGAGGCGGCGGAAGCGGGGGTAAGAGAAGGCCTCCGCCTGGCCCAGGCCCTAAAGGCCAGGGTGGCCCTCCTCTACGCCCTGGAGCCCTTGGGCCCGAAGCTTCTTCTGGGCCCCGAAACCCTCCCCTACTACCGGGAGCTCCTGGAGGACCTGCGCAAAGCGGGCCTCGCCGCCCTAGACCGGGCCACGCGCCTGGCCGAGGAGATGGGGGTGCCCTTTGAGGCTCACCTCCTAGAGGGCCTGGCGGCGGAGGTCATCCTGCAGGAGGCGGCCAAGCACGACCTCCTGGTTCTGGGCACCCACGGGCGCACGGGGCTGGACCGCCTTCTCCTCGGGAGCGTGGCCCGGGAAGTGGCGAGGAGAAGCCCCAAGCCCGTGCTCCTGGTGCCCTACCGCAGGGTGTAAAGCCAGAAGAGGCCCACCAGGTAGAGGGCAAGGAGGGCCAGGGTGTCCCAGGAGAGGACGGCGAGCTTGTTCAGGGCTTGGTAGCTCATCCCCACCAGGAGCACGCCGTACATGGCCAGGGCCACCAGGACCGCCCCCAG
>NZ_JBWGQW010000199.1:0-675 GCF_056332225.1 Thermus sp.
ACGCGGTGGAGGCCGAGGAGGGCCAGCTTCCCGGGGTCAAGGCGCCTCTTCAAGCCCTTCTTCCGGCGCTTCAGCGCCTCCTGGACCAGGGCGAGGGCCCAGGGCGGGATGTCCAGGTCGGGGTCCTTCAGGGCCTCGAGGCGATCCCACAGGCCGCTCCACGCTGAAAGGAGCTGGTCCAGCGCCGGGTGGCTCCAGAGGCCCCCCTCCAGGAGGCGGCGGAAGGCCTTCATCTCCTCGTAGGCCTGGCCCGGGAAGTCCAGGGCGTAGAGCTCCAGCCAGCTCTCCGCCGCCCGCCTCAGGTCGGCCTTGGTGAGCCTGACCAGCCGGGGCTCGGAGGCGGCGTCCTTCTGCGCCAAGACCTTTAGGAGGGGCTCCTCGTCAGGGAGGGGGAAAAGGGCGAGGAGGAGGCGGAGGAGGTGGAGCTTCGCCCTGACCCGGCCCTCCTGGAACATCCCGGCCTCCCGCTCCAGCTCCCTGAGGGCTCCCGCCAAGCCCCCCCACCAGGCCCCGCTCGCCAAGAAGGCCTCCAAGAGCTCGTCGGAGAGATCCAGGTCCAGGGCGAAGTCCTCCACGGCGCGGGCCTCCTCTGGGGCCTCGCCCGGCTCGGGGTCCTGGTTCAGCACCCCGTCCGCCCAGTCCAGCCAGTAGCGGCGCTCCTCCAGCTCCTCCCGG
>NZ_JBWGQW010000200.1:0-670 GCF_056332225.1 Thermus sp.
CTGAAGGCCCTCGAGGCCCGCGCCAAGGAACCCAAGAAGCGCCCCGCCCGCAAGAAGCGGGAGCTCGTGGCCCACGCGTGACGTCCTCCCCCGGATGAATCCGGGGGCATCCCTTTCAGGACGCGCGCGAGGGATTTTCCTCGCGCTTCGGTTCGTGGACCCCGTGCCATCCCAGACGGAACGACCGGACCACGGGCCGCGCCACACGGCCACTACTCCCCTTCACGGGAGATACCTGGAAGGCCCGCTCGTAGATGTTGAGGGCCCCGTTGACGTCCGCCTGCGCCCTCCAGCCGCAGGAGCAGGCGTAGAACCCCCGGTGCTTCCGGTTGGAGGGCGAGGCTTTCCCGCAAGCGTGGCAGGTGATGGAGGTCTTCCGCTCCTCCACCTCGCGGACGGCGATGCCCATGAGGGCCCCTTTGTACCTCAGGATCTCCACCAGCTTGCGGTAGGGCCAGGCGTGGAGCCTCTGGTTGAGGACCTCGCCGTAGTCCAGGCCCTCCCGGAGGCCCGAGAGGTCCCCCACCACCACCTCCCCCACGCCCCGCCTGGCGCACTCCCGGAGGAAGTGGAGGGCGGCCTGGCGGAGAAGGTGGTCCACCTGGAGTCTCTCCCGATGGGCCACCTCTCTCCACCTGCGGGAGCCCCGCTTGAGGTTCGCCCGGACCTT
>NZ_JBWGQW010000201.1:0-666 GCF_056332225.1 Thermus sp.
TCGAGCCGCTTCCGGTAGGCGGGGCGGCCGGGGTAGCGGGCCTCCAGGGCCTCCCAGGCCAGGCGGCCGAGCCGCCCCATGGGGGTCTCCCCGGGGGGGAGGGGCACGGGCGGGTCCAGGATCCGCTCGGGGAGGAGGGGAAAGGCCAGGGTCTCCGCCAGGGCCCGGGCGTTGGCCCAGGCCTCGGGGAAGGGGATCCGCTCCAGGGCCTCCTCCCGGGAAGGGAGGGCCCAGGCCTCGTTGCGGGGGCGGTCCGGGTGCGAGGTTTCCACTCCGATCCCCAGGCGGGCGCAGGTGAGGGCGTCCAGGAGGGGATAGAGGTCGGGGGCGGCCATGCGCACCTCCAGGGCCGCGGCGTAGGGCAGGCCCCGGTCCTGGGCCAGGGCCCTCAGGACCCGGACCCGGCGCCCGTCCCCGGGGAGGCGGTCGTGGTAGAGGGTGAGGAAGAGCCGGTCCCGGAAGGCCCCCTGGAGGGCCCCAAGGAGGCGGTCCAGCTCCTCCAGGCGCCTTTCGGAGAGGAGGCGGCTCGGGAACCCCTCCCGCCCCCCGGTGAGGAGGACCAGGTCCTCGCTCTCCGCCAGGAGGGCCTCCAGGGGGAGGCTCCCCTCTTCCAGGGCCCGGGTGAGGTGCTGGGAGAGCCTCCCGTACCCCTCCCGGCTCGCCGCC
>NZ_JBWGQW010000202.1:0-261 GCF_056332225.1 Thermus sp.
CCGCTCGTGCTTCACGAAGTCGATGCTCGCCACCACCACCGGGAAGTGGCGGTAGAGGTTCGCCCCGGAGGGGAGGCTCCGCTCCAGGCGGGCGAGGCTCCCCGCCGAGACCACCACGGCCTCGAGGGCGAACTTGTCCCGCAGCTCCTCGGCCCACTGGTCCAGGAGGTGGGGCGGGGCCAGGACGGCGAGCCTCCGGGCGAGCTTCCGGTCCAAAAGCTCCCGGGCCACGAGGCCCGCCTCCACGGTCTTCCCCACCCC
>NZ_JBWGQW010000202.1:271-655 GCF_056332225.1 Thermus sp.
ACCCCCACGTCGTCGGCGATGAGCAGGCGCACGGGGTGGAGCCTCAGGGCCATGAGGAGGGGGACGAGCTGGTAGGCCCTGGGGCGCACCCCCACCCGGCCCAGGCTCCTCAGGGGAGCGGTGCCGTCCCGGAGGAGAAGCCTCGCCCCCTCTAGGAAGAGGCGGAACTCCTGGGGCGAAGCCAGTGGAGTCGCCTTGGGGGGCGGAAAGGAAGCCGGGGAGAGGTCCTCGTGGGGGAGGACCTCGCGGAGGGCCGCCACGAGGTCCAGACGCACGGGGAGGAGCTCCTCGCCCCCCAGGGGGCGGAGGTAGAGGAGGTCGCCCTCCCGATCGGCCAGGATCCACGGGCGCCCGCGGTAGGCGATGAGGGAACCGAGGCGATGG
>NZ_JBWGQW010000203.1:0-651 GCF_056332225.1 Thermus sp.
GGTCCTGGCGGGCCGCTGCCCGAGGCGGCTTCTTCAGGGGCTCTTGCGCGAGGCGGAAAGGGCGAAGGGCCCGGGTCCCGGCGAGGACCGGGGGGAGGCCCACCACCGGGAGGTGGACCGCCTCCTCGCCCTCTACCGCGAGCGGGGCTACTGGGCCAGGGCCCGGGTGACCGTGGCCTTCCTGGAGACCCCCCTCTTCCTCACCGCCGAGCTGGACCTGGTGGTGGCGGACGGGAGGAGGGCGGCGGTGGTGGAGGTGAAGACCGGGGAGCTTCGGCCGGAGCACCTCTTCCAGGCCCTCCTGGCCTGGGCGGCCTGGGCCCGGTTGGAGAGCCGGGTGGGCCTTAGGCGGAACACCTTCCCCGTCCTCTGGCGCCCGGGCCTGGGCTTTCCCCTTTACCTGAAGGCCCCCGACCCCGGGCTCCTGCTGGCCCGGGCCGGGGAGGCCCTGGAGGCCCTCCTCGCCGCAAAGCCCAAGGTGGGCCCGGGGTGCAAGGGCTGCCCCCTGGCCCGGGAGGGGAGTTGCCCGGAGGGCCTAGCCCACCTTGCGGGAGGCGCGGCGTGAGCCCCCTTGACCCCTTGGGCCTCGGCACCCCCCAGGACTTCCCCTCGGAGGTCCACTTCTTCGCCCTCTCCCAGGTCCTCGAGGTC
>NZ_JBWGQW010000204.1:0-644 GCF_056332225.1 Thermus sp.
GTCCCATCTCTTCCAGCCTCAGGATGGCCTGAGAGGCATCGTTGGTGTGCAAAGTGGCCAAAACCAGGTGCCCCGTGAGGGCGGCTTCTATTGCGATCCTGGCGGTTTCCTCATCGCGGATCTCCCCCACCATGATCACATCGGGGTCTTGCCTGAGGAAAGAGCGCAAAACCGAGGCGAAGGTGAGCCCGATCTGGGGTTTTACCTGGACTTGCGAAATGCCCGGAATTTCGTACTCCACCGGGTCCTCAACGGTCAGGATGTTTTTTTCGGGGCTCCTTATCCGCTTCAAGGCCGAAAAGTTGGTGAAGCTCTTTCCCGAGCCCGTGGGCCCGGTGATAAGGATGAGCCCGTAGGGCTGGGCGATAAGCTTTTTAAACTTCTCCAAGGTGTCGGGAAGAAAACCCAGGTCCTCCACCTCGGGAATGTTTTCCGCTCGCTTGAGCAAACGCATGACCACGCGCTCTCCGTAGACCGTGGGGACGGTGGAAACCCGCAGGTCCACCCTGGTCCCCCCAATCCGGTGTCTGAGTCGGCCATCCTGGGGGAGGCGCTTCTCGCTGATGTTCATCCCCGACGTGAGTTTGATGACGGAAAGCATCGAGGGATAATCCGTACGAGCGAGAGCATCGAAGTCCCTCAAT
>NZ_JBWGQW010000205.1:0-644 GCF_056332225.1 Thermus sp.
GATTATTGCCTTCCTACTGGTTACTTTCCCACTTCGGGGGCTGTTTTCCCAATTCTTAATCCCAGTACCCGATTCTGGGTTTTTATTTTGCAAGCTTTTGATAGTCAGGGATCTCCGATAGATATTTTGGTTTCTGATCAATACAGTTCGGAGTTGTATAAACCTGTAAAAGTAGAATCGGTTGAGATTTTTCCAATCTTTGAGGGTTTTCGTTCTGCCGAACCTCAAACTTTTGGATTTCCTCCAACCTTTCAGTTAAATCCAGACTTAGTTCCTCCGACTATCCGCCATCCAATCCCTTTACCGATTAAAATTCCCGCTGGATTGGGCAGTCCCTATCCGCAAACTCTTCCTCTAGAACTTCCTACTCCCTATAGGTTACCTTCTGAACCTTTACCTTTACTTATTCCTTCTAATTTACCTTCAGATCTACCCTTACTTTTACCTCCGATTTTCCTTACTCCTAATGGTTTGCAGTTTGGCGATTCTTCGCCAGGAATTCAAGAAGGGCCTAGCGGCACAATAACTACTCCTCAGCAGGGAGTAGGAACTTTAACCCAAACCCAAACTGATCCAGAATCTAGAGGTAGGCATGGTCCACCCTACCCTCCTGGTGGCCTTTCCCGGGCTCGCGGAGACCCTGG
>NZ_JBWGQW010000206.1:0-639 GCF_056332225.1 Thermus sp.
CGCCTCCTCGCCGTCCTCAAGGAAGAACGGGCCCGGGAGCAGGCCTTTTTGGCCCTGGCGAGCCACGAGCTCAAGACCCCGGTGGCCGCCTTCCGCGTGGGGCTGGAGGGCCTTCTCGCCCAAGAAAGGGTGGACCGGGAGGCCCTGAAGCGGCTCAAGGTGCAGGCGGAGCGCCTCGAGGCCCTGGCCGAGAACCTCCTCGCCCTTTCCCGGGCCGGGGCCCAGGACGTGCGCCTGGCGGAGGTGGACCTCTACGCCCTCCTCTCCGAAGCCTTTGACCGCTTCCAACCCCTGGCGGTGGCCCGGGGCAGGGAGCTTACCCTGGAAGGGGAGCCCCAAAAGGTGGTGGCCGACCCCAGGCTTTTGGAGAGGGCGCTGAACAACCTGGTGCAGAACGCCCTCCTCCACGGGCAGGGGGCGGTCCGGCTCCGGGTGGGCCGGGAGGGGGAAGGGGTGTACCTGGAGGTGGAGGACCAGGGGCCCGGCCCCTCGCCCCGGGCGGAGGAAGGCCTGGGCCTCCGGGTGGTGCGCCAGGTGGCCGAGGCCCTCGAGGCCACCCTCCTCCTCCTCCCCGGCCCCCCCTTCCGGGCCCGCCTCCTCTTCAGGCCCCGTTCAGGGAAAGGGCCTACGCTTCCTCCC
>NZ_JBWGQW010000207.1:0-638 GCF_056332225.1 Thermus sp.
CCCGGAGGAAGAGGGGCGAAAAAACCCCTTCCACCGCAAGCCGGAGGAGGAGGGGGCTTGGGTCCTCGGGTTCCGCTTTGGGAAAGGCCCGCATCCAGGCCCGGTAGAGCTCCGGGTCCTCGCGGCTTCGGGCGAGGGCCCAGAGCTCCTCCCGGTACGCGTCCTTGAGGGGCGAGCGGAGTAGGGCAAAGGGATCCTCGAGGAGAAAGGCGTCGAGGGCGGGGTCCTGGCCCTTCCGGTAGTGTTTCGGGTGCCCCCGCGCCGCCCGGGCCCGCTCCTCCACGGAGAAGGCCAGGGCCGAACCCGGGTAGAGGGCGAAGTACCCGTGCCCCTTCCGGGCGAGCTCCCGGTAGACCCAGGCGGGGTGGCCCGCCCTCGCCGCCTTGGCGATCTCTTCCGGGTGGCGGCTAGGCTGGGCGTGCTCCACCGCGAAGCGGAGGGCCTCCTCCGTGGCGGCGGGGTTTTTCAGCACGGCCCAGGCCGCCCGCTCGCGCCACGAGTCGGGCCGCCTGGAGAAGACCTCGAGGAGCTCCCGGAAGACCCCGGGGTCGTCGGTCTTGGTGAGGAGGCCCACGGCCTTTCGCAGGCGCTTGGTGCCCTTGAGCCTGCCCATCAGAGTTCTCCCAGCCGGGCGAGGG
>NZ_JBWGQW010000208.1:0-636 GCF_056332225.1 Thermus sp.
TGACCCGGGTGCCTCCCAAGGAGGTGGAGGGCCGCCACGTGCTCCGTTGGGACGTGCTCAAGAACTCCTTCGCCCCCGTCCCTGAACCCTTCGGGGTGGAGCTGGTCTTTGAGCCTGGCCTGGTGCGGGTGGTGGAGGCCCCCCTCCCCGAGGGGAGCGTGAACCCCAGGAAGGCCAAGGCCCAGGCCGTGGTGCTCACCCTCCTCCAGGGCGGGGGGGTGGTGCCCAAGAAGGACCTGGTGGAGGCCATCATCCGGGAGGCCAACGTGCACCGGAAGACCGCCGAGCGCTACCTGGCCGAAATCGCCCAGGAGGCGGGCCTGGTGGCGGTGAACCTCCCCGGCAAGGGGAACCCCGTGGCCTACAGGCTCCCCGAGGCCGCGCCCCTCCCCGGGGAAGTTGGACCAAGTCAAAGCGCTATACTCTCTGCTCCTGCTACTCCTAAATCGGAAAACCCCGATGCTTATCGCGAAAGATTTAGGAGCACCCCCCTGCTCCTAAATGGGGAGGGTGCTCCTAAATCCCCGAGCACGTCAACCCGCCGGGGGCTCTTCCGGGGGGTTGTCAGCCTGAAGGATACCGCTGACACGGGGAGGGGGGTGCCCCCCTCACCTGAAGCGGCAGGGGGGCCGGAGG
>NZ_JBWGQW010000209.1:0-632 GCF_056332225.1 Thermus sp.
GGCGGGCACGATGAAGGCCATGTTGAGGAAGCCGCTCACGAAGAAGGCCACCAAGGTCCAGGCGAACACCGGGAAAAGCCCCACCGAGGCCTCAAAAAGCCCGAAGGAGAGGAGGCCGAGGAGGAAGAGGCGCTCCCTTTGGACCCGCTTCAGGAGGTAGGGGAGGCTCACGCCTCCCAGGATGGCCCCCAGAGCCATGGCCGCCTCCATGAAGCCGAACCCCGCCGAGCCCACCCCAAGCCACTTGATGGCCAGGACCACGCCCAAGGCGGTCTCCACCGAGCCAAAGGCCGCGGCGGCGAAGAGCGTGCCCACCGCGCGCCGGATGGTGGGGTGGCGGAGGAGGTGGCCCAGGCCCTCCCTCACCCGCTCCAGGTACCCCGCCTTGGGGAGGCGCTGAGGCCTTAAGGAGGGGAGACCGGTGAGGAGAAGGCCCGAGGCCAGGTAGGTGAGGGCGTCCAGGTAGAAGGCGTAGGCGGGGCCCACCGCCGCCACCAGGACCCCCGCCGCCCCCACGAAGAGGACCTCGGAGAGGCGGTCGGCGAGGAGGATGAGGCTGTTCGCCTCGTCCACCTCCTCCTCGGGGACCAGGTCAGGGACCACGGCGCTTTGGATGGGGTCGTGGAGGTCCC
>NZ_JBWGQW010000210.1:0-631 GCF_056332225.1 Thermus sp.
GGGCATGGCCCTGGCCCGGGGCGTGCGCCTTCCTCTCGCCCTCGTCCTCGCCGGGGCGGTGTCGGTCCTCTGGAGCCTCCCTTTCCTCTACCTGGCCACCCGTCCCCCCACCCCGCCCCCGGCCCTCCTCTACCTGGCGGTGCCCCCGGGGGAGGGGGTGGGGCTTTTGCGCCTCGAGGGGGCTTCCGGCTACCGGGTCCAGGTCTACCTCTGCCAGAAGGGCTGCCAGCGGCTCGGCTGGGAGTGGGACGGGGCCAACCCCATCGCCTTCCCCCTGCCCGAGGGCCTCTCCCCGGGGCGCTACCGCCTGCGGATTCTCCTCTTCTCCGCCCACCGCCTGGCCCTAAAGCCCCGCTACCTCTTGGAGGAGGAGGTGGTGCGGTGAGGGCCTTCCTGGGCGCGCTGGCCCTGGTCCTGGGGCTCGGGGTGGCCCTCTTCGGCCTCCGGGGAGCCTTTACCCTCCTTCCCCTGGAGGAGGCCCCCTGCAGGCCCGCCCCCTTGCCCCAAAGGGCGGAGCTCTACGCCAACGGGGCGGTGGAGATCCCCCTTTGCCGAAAAGCCCAGGTGGTCTTCCTTCTTCAGGGCACCCCTGCGGGCGGCCACGGCCCCTGGGCCATGGTGGTGGAGGGGA
>NZ_JBWGQW010000211.1:0-631 GCF_056332225.1 Thermus sp.
CTGGTCTTAGCTACACGAGGGAGGAGGAGAAGGCGGGCTTGTAGCTAAGACACCCCGCGGTAAAACCCCTCCCTCCTCCAAAGCCCGGGAAGCTCCTCCTGGGGGACCCTCACCTCCCCCAGGACCCGGTAGGGCCCCCGGAAGGGCCAGGGGAAAAGCCCCTCCCGGTCCATCCGCTCCCGGGCCCGAAGCCAATCCTGGAGCTCGCTCTCCTCGCCCCCCCACCGCTCCACCAGGAAGCGCCGCCCCTTGGTGTCCTCCACCTCGAGGAGCCTCACCCCGAGAAGCCCGTAGAGGTCCACGGGGAGAGCGAGGGTCCCCTCTATGAGGAGGGCGGCCTCGGCCCAGTCCGCGAGGGGGGCGTCGGAGTAGACCCGCACCAGGTCCCCGAGGTGGACCTTGGCGAGGAGGAGGAGGGCCCGGACGGCGAGGTCGTAGGGGCGCTTCCTCGCCCGGTCCGGCCCGGTCTTGCAGAACCCGAAGCTCCTCCCCCTCCTCTCCCAGGGCTCGCGCCAGGCGGGCTCCTCCAGGTCGCCCGGGAAGACCAGGCTCTCGTAGTCGTGGGGGAGGGGCCCGTTGAAGGCGATCCCCTCGGGGCTGACGGTGGGGTTTCCCGTCCCATCGGGACCCG
>NZ_JBWGQW010000212.1:0-630 GCF_056332225.1 Thermus sp.
GTCCGAGGCCACGGCGCGGAGGCCCGCCTCCGAGAACTCCAGCTGCACGCCGCGGAAGATCGCGCGGGGTTCTCCCTTCTGGCTCGCCGCGTAGCCCACCTCGAGGAGCTTCTCGAGGTCCTCCAGGAGGAGGCGCAGGGCCAGGGGACTCAAGGGCTTCCCCCGTCCCTTCCCCCGGGCGGTGCGGAGGAGAAGATGGGGGTAGGGGATGGGGTGGAGCCCCGCCAGGTAGTCCCGGAGGGGAAGCCACTCCTCCACCGCCTTCTGCGCCTCGGGGGAGAGGGGGACCTCCCGGAGCCTGTCCCCCGCACCAGGAGGCTCTTCTCCCGCACGTCCTCCTTCCAGAGCTCCACCGCCTCCTTCACCGTGAGGCCCACCTCCCCCAGGAGGACCAGGAGGACCCGAAGGAGGGGCCGCCAGTAGGCCAGGGGATAGGCCTCGGCCTTCTCCAGGAGCTCCCGGTACCGCTCCTCCGGCAGGGCCCGGGAGGGGGCCACCACGGGGAGCTCCTGCCGCGAGGGGAAGACCACGTGGGAAGGCATGGGGTGCCCCGCCCAGTCCAGGAAGGGGAAGAGATGCCTCAATCCCGCCCGGGCCCGCTCCACGGTGCCCCAGGCGAGGGGCCCCCGC
>NZ_JBWGQW010000213.1:0-620 GCF_056332225.1 Thermus sp.
CCCTCTGGGGAGAAGTGGAGGACCTCCAGGGCCCTTTGCGCCACCTCGGCGAGAACCCCTTCCTCCTCCACGAAGCGCCGCAGGACACCGAGGCCCCCCTCGGCGTCCTCGAGGTAGAGGAAGCGCCCGGGGGCGAGCTCCACCAGGTCGAGCTCGCTCTCCTCCACCCCGAAGTGGGCCTCCATCCCCCGCTTGAGGGCGAAGGCCAGGGAAAGAAGGGCGTCCCCCTCCCCCTCCGCTTCCCGCAGGCCCGAGAGGTCCAGGAGGAGGGCGTTCTGCGTGGTCTGGACCCTGAGGGCCACCCGCTCGAGGGCGCTTTCCGGCTCCCCGGACCGCCTCTTCGCCTCCTCCTCGCTAAGGAGGTCCCCGCTCTCCAGGTCCACGTAAAAGCCCCCGCTTTGCGAGCGCCTCTGCCCCCGGTTGATGCGGTGCACCCGCGCCGAGGGCGCGTAGACCAGGGGAAGCCTGAGCCCCTCCAGGGCCACCGCCCCACGCCTTCCCTGCCCGGAGAACTCGTAGGCCACCTCGAGGCGATACCCTCCCCGGAAGCGCTCCTCCTCGTTGGCGGTGATCCGCTCCCGCCGCCTCGTCCTCACCCCCACGAGGTCCAGGACCTGGAG
>NZ_JBWGQW010000214.1:0-616 GCF_056332225.1 Thermus sp.
GGGTCCGGAGGCCCTCCCCCTCGGGGCGCTCCTAGGGGTTCTCGCCGCCCTCCTCGGGGCCCTCTGGCAAGAAGGGGCGAGGCTCCTCCAGGCCCTCCTCAAGCCCCTCCCCTTCCCCTCGAGGCACGGCCTTCTCGGCCTGGGCCTCGCCCTCGCCCTCCTCTTCCTTCCCGAGGCCCTGGGCCCAGGCCTGGGCTGGGTGGGGGTGGCCACCACGCCCCTGGTTTCCTCGCGAGCCCTCCTCTACCTCCTCCTCGCCAAGCTCCTCCTCCTGGCCCTCGCGGGAGGGGCCCGGGCCTACGGCGGCCCCTACACGCCGGCTTTGGCGCTGGGCGGGCTCCTCGGGGCCCTCCTCGCCCGCCTCCTCGGGGTCGCGGCCCCCTCCCCGGAGGCCCTGGCCCTGGCGGGCGGGGCGGCGGTGCTCTCGGGGACGGCCCGGGCCCCCTTCGCCGCCGCCCTCCTCTCGGCGGAGTGGAGCGGGTACGCCGCCCTGCCCCTGGTGCTCCCCGCCGTGGTGCTGGCCTACGTCCTCACGCCCGCCTACGCCGAGGGCGAGGCTAGGGAAGAGCCGGCCACGCCGGGGGCGAGTCCGTCTGAAAGGCCTCTGCAAAGGGAA
>NZ_JBWGQW010000215.1:0-613 GCF_056332225.1 Thermus sp.
CCCTCAGGGACATGGGTCCGCACCCCAAGCCGGGTGAAGGCCACCGCCTTGGCCACCTCTGGGGCGGTGAGGGATAGGCCCGCCTTCGCCGCCAGGGCGAAGGCCGCCGTGACCCCGGGGACCACCTCCACCCCCACCCCTAAGGCCTCGAGGCCCTCCTTCTCCTCAAGGAGCGTCCCGTAAAGCCCCGGGTCCCCCGAGTGGAGCCGGACCACCACCCCGCCCTTTCGGGCCTCCACGGCCAGCGTTCCCACGACCTCCTCCAGGACCATCCCCTTGGAGTCCTGTAGGGCCGCACGTGGAGCGAGCGCCCTAAGGGTCTTCTCGGGGAAGAGGCTTCCCGTGTAGAGGACGAAGCGGGCCTCCTCTAGGAGCCTCGCCCCCTTCACCGTGAGGAGTTCCGGGTCCCCGGGCCCTCCGCCCACCACGTGCACCAAAGGCCTCATCCTTCTCCCTCCTGCATCGGGGAATCCGCCCGCCAAAGCCCCACCAGGGTCCAGTAGTCCTCCCTCCTGGCCTCCCCCAGGGGGAGGACCTTCTCCCCGGGCATCCCAAGCCGCAGGAAGGCCCAACCCTTCCGCTCGGGGAAGGCCTTTTCCAGGGCCTTCAGGTC
>NZ_JBWGQW010000216.1:0-611 GCF_056332225.1 Thermus sp.
CCCCTTTAGGGGAACACCTTCTGGATGGCGTTCACCCTTTCCCTCCTCGGCACCTTGGCGGGGCGGCCACCGGGCTTAGGGGCGGGGATGAGGGGTTCCAGGAGGGCCCACTCCGCATCGCTGAGGTCGCTGGGGTAAGATCGTCTAAGAGTCACCCCTTAAGGATACCACCCTTTTACGACAGCCTCTGAGATGAGGAGGATCTTTTTCTTCAGAGGTTTGATTCTCTTTCTTTATTTCCGGCTCCGGGGCGAGCCCGTCCTGGAGGGCGTTTTCCGCGCTTTCGCCTTGCAAGCCTTGCTGAGAGGCCTGCACGGCTTGCTGAGAGGTGGATGAGAGACCCTCCCCGTCCACGGGCGCAAGCCACCACCCCACGGCGTCCCGCTCCACCAGGCCCTTTTCCCAGAGGGCGAGGAGGGCCTTCTCCACCGTGCGGGGGTCCCGCCGGAGGAAGAGGGCGAGGTCCTTCGCGGAGACCTTCTTGCGGTGGAGGTTCCTGCGGGTGGCGAGGGCGAGGAAAACCGTGACCTCCTTATCCGAGAGGCCGCTCTTGAAGAGCTTGTTCAGGAGAGGATTCGGGATGAGGGTGTATCCACCAGGTGCTTCCAGAT
>NZ_JBWGQW010000217.1:0-610 GCF_056332225.1 Thermus sp.
GGCTTGGTCCGCTCGAACTTTGCTTTGGCCATCTCCGGTCCTCCGCTCGAACTCGTTCCCGCGACGCGTGCGTCAGGCGTACTTCGCCCGAATTTCCTCGGCCACCATCTGCGGCACGGGCTCGTAGTGGTCGAAATGCATGGTGAACTGCGCCCGACCCTGGCTCAGCGAGCGCAGCGTGTTGACGTAGCCGAACATGGTGGCGAGCGGCACCATCGCACTCACCACCTGGCCGTTGCCGCGCGGCTCCATGCCGGTGATCTGACCGCGCCGGCTGTTCAGGTCGCCGATGATGTCGCCCATGTACTCCTCGGGCGTCACCACCTCGACCCGCATGACCGGCTCGAGGAGCTGCGGGCCGGCCTTGGCGGCCCCCTCCTTGAAAGCCGCCCGGGCGGCGATCTCGAAGGCGAGGGTCGAACTGTCGACCTCGTGGTACGAGCCGTCGACCAGCGACACCTTGACGTCGATCATCGGGAAGCCGGCGAGCACCCCACTGGTCATCGCCGACTCGATCCCCTTCTGCACGGCCGGCACGTACTCCTTCGGGACGGCACCGCCCACGACCTTGTTCTCGAAGACGAAGCCCGACCCCTTCTCGCCCGGCTCC
>NZ_JBWGQW010000218.1:0-605 GCF_056332225.1 Thermus sp.
GTTGCAAACCACATAGCCCCGTAAGGGGATTGCGACTGGGCCTTGATGCGGCCCGACTGGACCGCCCCCACGAGAAGTTGCAAACCACATAGCCCCGTAAGGGGATTGCGACTGCATTTTGCGCAGAAAATCCCGCACCTTGACCTCCAGTTGCAAACCACATAGCCCCGTAAGGGGATTGCGACAAACTCTGATAAATAAATATTCCTGTTTCCTTAGTGAGAAGTTGCAAACCACATAGCCCCGTAAGGGGATTGCGACCCCAGGATCACCCCCAGGGGGAAGAGAATAAAAAGCGTTGCAAACCACATAGCCCCGTAAGGGGATTGCGACAGAAGCCAGGGGCATCTTCCCCCCAAACGGCAGCCCCAACCCGTTGCAAACCACATAGCCCCGTAAGGGGATTGCGACAAAGACACCTTTTGAGGATTTTTTAGGGGTCTTATTAACCCAAGTTGCAAACCACATAGCCCCGTAAGGGGATTGCGACCCAAATCGGAAGGCGGCCGCTAACAACCAACCCCTCGGGTTGCAAACCACATAGCCCCGTAAGGGGATTGCGACTGGGCCTTGATGCGGCCCGACTGGACCGCCCCCACGAGAAG
>NZ_JBWGQW010000219.1:0-608 GCF_056332225.1 Thermus sp.
GGGGGTGCCCATCTACACCTGCCCCCCCGACGGGGTGCGGATCCCCAAGGCCTACATCGTCACGGACGGGCGGACGGCGAGGAGGCTCGAGGCCGACCTGAAGGACGCGGTGAAGGAGGGCCTCCTCAAGGTGGTGGCCGTGGGCGGGGAGCGGGACGCCCCGGAGCTCTCCGGGGTCATCCTGGGCCTGCCCATCCTGTGGGCCGGGGGCAGGGGCTACCTCTTCGCCCCCGGGTACAGCACCCCCGACCGCTGGCTCTGGCTCACCCCGGACGGCCCCGTGGCGGGCAAGGTGGCCCTGGTGATGCGCCTGGCCACGGGGTACGTGGTGAACGCCTCGAGGAGGCAGGAGGAGGTGCGGTGAGGGGCCAGGGGGCACGCCCCCCGGAGGAGAGCGGGAGGTGAGGGTATGCGGACCGATCTGGCAGAGTTCTGGAAGGTTGTAGAGGAATCCACCGTGGTCAAGGTGGACGGCACCGGGCAGTACTACCTGGTGCGCCACCCCGAGCACGGGTGGAGGCTCTACCAGCGGGGCATAGAGGCGGCCTTTCTCCTGGCAGAGGGAGAGAAGGCGCTCTACTGGGCCCCGGAGTTCAGGGTGCCGTTGG
>NZ_JBWGQW010000220.1:0-607 GCF_056332225.1 Thermus sp.
AGCGTAAGGGTGGTGTGGACGGTACCGGCCCTAATCCAGTCGTAGGCCACCTGGCTATCAGTAGCCACGGTACCGTCAGAAATTTGCAATCCGCGCACCGCGGCGATAAACTCGCCCACATTCACCGCGCTTCTATCGGCGCCCCACATGTCCTGATGCAGGGTTTTACCGTCGTTATCCACTACTCGGATGTGTAAGATGTGCCCGCGGTAGGAAGCGTCGCAGTAGATGTCGGCCACTTCCACCCCGTGGAACGCCGCCAGGGCGTCCTCCAGGGTCTTGAACTTGCGGAACTTGGCCCCGCTGTACCCGTGTACTTGCTTCTTAGCCTCTTCCCAGGTCTGGTACACTCCGGGCCTCCGGCCCTGCCAAACGACATAGGGCATGGCGTGCCTCCGGTAAAAGTGAGGAGCAGGGCCTTTACAGACCCTGCCCCCAGGTCTAGACCCTTACCGCACCGCGTTGCCGATGCTCGAGAGCACCTTCCTCCACTCGGGCAGGCCAATCAGGGTGGTGTTGATAGGCGCGCTGCTCACGCCAAGTACCGCCACCGGCAACAACTCGGTGGGCACCGTCTCAAGGGCCTTAACAAAGTTCTTGGCCAGAG
>NZ_JBWGQW010000221.1:0-605 GCF_056332225.1 Thermus sp.
CGTAGACCACCCCCCGGTAGACCACCCCTTCGGCCTCCAGCCCCCAATGAGCCGAGCGTTGGCCCGGTCTTTGCGCTTTCTGTCCCACGCAATATCCCAGAACTCACGGGAGCCCATGAGCCTGGGGTTCACCTTGGCTTTCGCCTTTTACCTTTCCAACCCGCGAGCGCCCTTTCCCCATGACCCCGCCTTCTCCCTCTACAAGGACCAGCTCCTCAGCCCGGCGGGCCTCCAAGAGCTTCGGCGAAGAGCCTGGTCAATGGCCTGGAAGGCTTTCATGCAGACTGGGTACGGGGAGCTGCTGATTCTGCCCTCCCTCTACTATGGAACCGGCGAGGTTCCCGACAGGTATGCCTTTAGCCTTTTTTTAAACGGCTTCGCGCTGGGCTACGTCCAGTTGCGGCACGCCTTTGGAAAAAGGTGAGGAAAACAGCAGGCAGGAATAGGCTAGGTGAGGCCCAGCTTCGCCCAAACCCTCTCCAGACCAGGGTGCTCCTTGAGCCAGCGCTTGAGGTCCTGCGGGTTGCACAGAAAGCCCTTCCCTTCTAGGGCCTGGCGCAGGGCCTGGGCTTCCTCCGCCGACAGGGCCAGGATGACCTCCGCCT
>NZ_JBWGQW010000222.1:0-605 GCF_056332225.1 Thermus sp.
CCATCGCCTCCATGACCGCGGCCTTATACGCCGCTTCTGGGCAGGCCGTCCTTCCTGAGCTTTGGGAGAAGGTGCAAGATTACGAGTACCTCGCTTCGGCGGAGGAAGGAAAACTGCCGAGGCTCCCGGGCGCAGATACCTTCATGAAGGCTAAAAAAGGCCCTTCCATAGAAACCCACCCTCCCTTGGAGATGGCACAGCCCAGCGGAGCAATCTCGCACCCCCTCTTTGGTTCGGGTAGGGTTCTGGAGGTTATCAGGCAAAACCCACCCCCAAAAGAAGTGGTCATGGTGCGCGTTCGCTGGGATTATGGTCAGAGCATGGTCCTCACTAAGCTCCCCCAGGGATCCAAGCGCGCAAAATAGGTTTATGGCGAACCGCAAGCTGATTGAGGTCGCCCTGTCCTTTGAGGAGGCTTGAGTAAGGGGTGTTGCCAAGCCCCTACCCCCTACGCTGGGCTCCGGTAGAATGGAGCCCATGAAACCCCTCGGCGCGCCTCTCCCGGAAGACCTGGGTGTCCTCTGGGAGCGCTACAAGGAGGCGGTGAGGGCGGGGGGCAACCCCCAGGCCCTCTACCAGGAGATGGTCTGGCCCGCCCTGCTCCG
>NZ_JBWGQW010000223.1:0-605 GCF_056332225.1 Thermus sp.
CCAGCTTCTTCATGCCTTTCATGACGCACCTCCTTATTCCCTAGGGGCCTTAAGCCCCTAAAGGCCGAGCCCTTGCCACTGGCCCACCAGAACCCAGAGGGCCCTCAGGCCAGCCGCCGCCACAAGCCCCGCCCAGGGGGCGAGGCGCTCCTTGCCGAAGACTCCAAGCCCCAAGAGGAGGAGGAAGAAGAAGGGTAGGCCCGCCTCCTCCAGGAAGTGCCCTCGGGCGTCCCAAGACAGGGTTAAGGGGTAGAGGAGGGCCAAGAAGAGGGCCGCCCCCATGGCCATTCTCAAGGGGGCCCTGGCCCAGGGGCTTCCCAGGAGGGCGACCAGGGCTAGGGCCAGGCCCAAAGCGGTGAAGGGGAAGACCCCGGCCAAGAGGGCGTTCCACAGGGGGCGGTTCAGGTTCACCACCAGGGCCATTCCCGGGTAGCCCAGGACCACCAGGCTGAAGAGGAAGAGGCCCCAGGCGAGGGGCTTCCTTGGACCTTTGCCCAGGTAGAGGAGGCCTCCCGTGAGAAGGGCCAGGGCAAGTCCCCAGGAGCCCCACCAGATGGGGCTTTGGGGGTGAAAGGAGAGGAAGAGCCAAATGTGGGTGAAGCGGA
>NZ_JBWGQW010000224.1:0-600 GCF_056332225.1 Thermus sp.
GAAAGGCCCGGAGGGCCGCCAAGACCCGCGCCCCCACTCCCCGCACCTGGCAGGCATCTTCGCGGAGAAGAACATCCCGCACCCAGAAGAACCGGTTCTCCACCTCCCACCGGGAAAGGAGAAGCTCCCCAAGCCGCCTCGCCCCCGCCACCTCCCGCTCCACCCGCACCGCCTGCCGGCACCCGGGAAGCCTCCTCCCCTCCATGCCCTTGAACACCTCCAGGGCCCACTCCAGCACTTCCCCCTGGTTGGCCTTCAGGACGAAGAGGTACGCCCCCCTTTTTCCACCACCTTCCCCTTGAGCCCCTCCGCCCCCAGGCGGTCCAGGAGCTCCAAAAGGGCCTGGTCCTCCCTCCCCTCCGCCCGGGCCTGGGCCAGGGTGGTCTTTAGGCCCAGGGCCAGGACCTCCACCAGCCTGACCTGGGGGCTTTTCCCCTTGCCGCTTCCCCGGAGGTGCTTCCCGTCCACCACCAGGACCTCCTCTAGGTCCGCCTCGGGGAAGGCCTGGAGGAGGGCCTCCTGGAGCTTCTTTGGGTCCAGGCGGTGCAGGAGGAGGGTGAGGATGGTGTGGCCCGGGGGCTTGCGCAGGCCGAGGTGGGG
>NZ_JBWGQW010000225.1:0-600 GCF_056332225.1 Thermus sp.
GGCGGCTGGAGGGAGAGGCGCAGAGGGAGGCCCTGAAGGGGATCTGGCGGCACGGGAGCCCGAGGGCCTTCCTCCGGGACGAGGCCTCCAGGGGGGTGTGGGAGGCCGTCTTGGCCGAGGCGGAGAAGGCGGCCCTTCCCCTCCTCAAGAAGGAGGCGGCGAAGCGGTTCCCCGTGGCCTTTTTGGTGGAGCCGGAGGCGCGGGCGGAGGAGCTTGACCTCTGGCGGGACGGGGAAGAGGCCTGGTGGGAAGGGGAGTTCGTGGCCGCCGCGCGGGTTTTGGTGCCGGACTACGGGCGGCCCGTGGGGGTGTTTTAGGTACACGAGCCCTTCCTTCCTCGAGGCCGTGTACCTAAGGCGCAGGACCAGGGGGCGGGTCTTCCCCGCCCCCCAAAGGAGGTCTGCCGTGGAAAAAACAGCGGCGCAGGTGCGGGCGAAGTGGAAGTTCTGGATCTCCTGCCCCCTTTGCGAGGGCGAAGGTTTCGTGGGAGAGGAGGACTGCCCCGAGTGCGAGTCGCAATCCCCTTACGGGGCTATGTGGTTTGCAACGGGTGGAAGGAGGACGTATTGGAGTGGCTCGAGTGGATCGAGTCGCAATCCC
>NZ_JBWGQW010000226.1:0-599 GCF_056332225.1 Thermus sp.
CTAGGCCCCTAAGCCGGGCCCGGACCTCGAGGTGGCGCCCCTCCAAGCGCAAGGCCCCGGAAAGCGCCCCTTCCCGGTAGACCGCCTCCCCAAAAAGGCGCGCCTCGTCCAGAAGGCGGAGGGGAAGCCCCTTCAGCCTCAAGGCGAAAACGCCTCCCCGGTAGCTCCCCTCCCCGTAGGGGCTTTCCAGGAAAAAGCCCCCCTCCCCCTGCCGTACCCGGACCGGGAAGGCGGCGTAGGGAGAGGCGTAGCGGAGGTCGGCGAGAAGCCGCCCCCCGCGGAGGCGCCCCTCCCCCTCCACCTGCCCCACAAGGAGGGGCGTGGGCCGGAGGCGGAGGGCGAGGTCGCTCCAGGCCCCGGCCAGGGCCAGGGGGCCCACCCGGCCGGAAACCCTCTCCCCCTTCCCCACCACCTCCCCGGAGAGGTCCAAGGGGGGAAAGAGAGGGAGGCGGGCCCCAGGGCCCTCCACCGCCACCCGGTAGCGGCTCCCCTCCCCACGGAAGCGCACCGCGGCGAGGCCCTCCAGGGGCTTGGGCCAGGCCGCCCGCCCCTTCCCCTCGTACCGCCTCCCCTCCCCAGAGAGGGCGAGGGCGCTCCCC
>NZ_JBWGQW010000227.1:0-595 GCF_056332225.1 Thermus sp.
AGGTCTACCGCCCCCTCCAGACCGTGCTGGAGAGCCTGGAGGCCACCACCGCCCGTTACGTTGACCCCCTCTCCCCGCTCCCGGCCCCGCCCCTGACCCGGGCTGTCCGCACCGTGGGGCTGGCTCTGGCCCTGGGGCTCCTCCTGGCCGCGCTGGCCACCCTCCCCCTGCTGGCTCTTGGAGGCCGAAGGTGGTGAGGCTCCAGGAGGTCACCAAGCGCTTCCCGCAAGGGGGCGGGGTGCGAGGGGTGAGCCTCGAGGTCCACCCCGGGGAGATCCTGGTCCTCCTCGGGGCCTCGGGAAGCGGCAAGAGCACCCTCCTCAACCTGGTGGCTGGCCTCCTCCTCCCCGACCGGGGGCGGGTGTTCCTCGGGGAGCGGGACGTGACCCGGCTGCCCCCCGAGAGGCGCCAGGTGGCCTACGTCTTCCAGGACCTCGGCCTTTGGCCGCATCTCACCGCCCTGGAGCACCTCCTCCTGGTGATGCCGAGGCCCGACCGCAAGGCGGCCTTCGCCCTCTTGGAGCGGGTAGGGCTTTTGGAGCTGGCCTTCAGGCGGCCTGGGGAGCTTTCCGGAGGGCAGCGGCAGCGGGTGGCC
>NZ_JBWGQW010000228.1:0-592 GCF_056332225.1 Thermus sp.
GGGGCCCCGCCTGGCCTCCTCCCCCTCGACCCCCTCGAAAGGGGGGAGTTTCCCGACTGGGAACCCCCAGGGGAAGCTCTGGGGGAGTCCGAAGGGGAAGCGCTCTCCCCTTCCCTGGAAGACCCGAGCCTGGAGAAGCTAGAAGCGGATGCTTCCCCCTCCTGGCTCAAGGACCTTCTTCGCCTCTACCTCAACGACGCGGGCGGGCACGAGGTGCTCAGCCTGGAAGAGGAAGTGGAACTCGCCCGAAAGATATGGGAGGGGCAAGAGGCGGCCAAGCGCCTGGGGGAGATGGTGGGGGTGGACCCCGGCCAAATCCTCAGGGCGGCCAGGGCGAGGGTCTTGGAAGAGGGCTCTTTCTTGGAATCCCTTCCGGTGTCCGAAGGGGAAATCGAGCGCATAGAAGCCCTGTGCCGCTCCTCCAAGGAGGGCAAGAGGCTCTACTTGCTCGTCCGGGAAGGGGAGGAGGCCCGGAAGCGCTTTCTGCTCTCCAACCTCAAGCTCGTGGTGGCCACGGCGAAGTCCCTTTGGAGGCGGAGAAGGGAAGTGCCCCTTATAGACCTCATCGCTGAGGGCAACCGGGGGCTCATTC
>NZ_JBWGQW010000229.1:0-591 GCF_056332225.1 Thermus sp.
AAGTTTCCCGACTCTGAGGGGTTCTGACAGGCGAAGGACAGGGTGTTGGCCTGGCTCACCGTGGCCTTAAACAGGTACACCTCGGTGCTGACCCCGGGTCCTGCCTGGCACCGCACGGCCACCTCGTATTCCCCGCTGGCGGTGAAGGTGGCCTGGCCGCCGCTAAAGCTCAGGGCTTGCCAGGAGCCGCCCCCCGTGCGGTAGTAGGCGCCCTCGAGGGGGCCGGTGTCCAGCTGGCGCACGGTGACGGTGTTGCCACCGCCCCCTGTCTGCCCCCCGCAGGCGGCGAGGAGGAGGGCGGTTCCCACTCCGAGGGTCCAAAGAAGCCGGTTTACCTTCATGCTTCACCCCCTTGTCCGGGTAGTTTACGGCAACTCCCCCTCCCTGTGGTCAGCCCAGGGTCAAGCCCCCCTGGAGAAGGGGGCCGCACCTGGGCCCTTGGACGGGGTTGGGAATGCCCCAAAAGAAGGGCCCGGGAGGATAAGGGGTCCTCCCGGGGTGAAGGTCCGGCCCTTTTCCCCCGCAGGGGAGGCCAGCCGGGTGGCCTTGGCCCGTCTCGCCGGCCTCGCGCCCGGTTTTCGGCCTCGGGAC
>NZ_JBWGQW010000230.1:0-590 GCF_056332225.1 Thermus sp.
TCGTACCCCCTCTTTCTTTCCACCTCCCGCTCCTCCTTCCTCACGAGGGCGGCGATCTTTTCTTCCAGCTTTCCCCCGGGGTCGAGCCCCTTGGCCTCGAGGACCTCTCCCCTCTTCAGGGCTTGGACGGCCCACTCCGGTACCCGGAAGCCCCTGGGGGGCCTCAGGAGGCCCTCGGGGAAGGCTTTAAGCTGGTCCATCCCGACGTCGACGTACCGGGCGTGGACCCGGTACTCGCTTCCGTCCTTCAAGAGCCAGGCCTTTTCCACGAAGCTCCCTTCCGCTCCTCTTATGGCCCTTTTCAGGGCCGGGAGCAGGGGGAGGAGCTCCCCGTGGAGCTCTTCGGGGGCGAGGAGCCAGGGGAGGGAGCGTAGGGGAGCGAGCCTCTTCTCCTTTCTCCAGAGCCCGAACACGCCTCCTCCTCTCAGAGTCGCCTGAGCTCCTCGAGGCCGAGCTCCCCGAGCTCCACCCGCTCCCCCCTTTCCAGCTTGCGGAGAGCTTTCTCCGGCAGGGGCAAGTCCTTGGGCAGGCGGAGGGTGCCCCGGATCCAGTCGTCTACCCGCCACCGGGCGACGGTCTTCCTCGGCTGG
>NZ_JBWGQW010000231.1:0-589 GCF_056332225.1 Thermus sp.
CTCGAGGCGGAAGCGCCCCATCCACCCCTCCACCCAGGTGCCCTTGTACCGCTCCAGGCGCTTGTGCTTGGGCCGGAAGCCCAGGGGCCGCACCCGGAAGGGGCCGGCTTCCAGGCCCAAGGCCTCGGCCTTGCGCTGGAGGTTGGCCTGCAAGAGGAGGCCGAACTCCCGGTTCAGGGGGTTGAAGTAGCGGGTGGCCCCGCCCTCCGTCCGGTAGACGGTGATGGGGGCCAGGGCCTCCACCACGACCTTTCCTCCCGTAGGGAGGGGCTCGAGGCCCAACTCCACGAGGCGGAGGAAAAGGCCGTGGACCTCAAGCCCCCCCCGCTCCCAAAGCCCCCGCACCAGGCCGGAAAGCACCTCCCCCAGGGCGGAGGCGAAGTAGAGGGTGAGCTCCCCCTCGGCGGCGAAGGCCTTGGCCTCGGGCAGGTACCTCAGGCCCAGGAGGCGGCTGAAGACGAAGAGCTTCAAGGGGCGCCCTCCCGGGACCAGGCCGCGGTCGTGGAGCGCCTCCCCGAGGGGGCTGGGAAGGGCGCGGTAAAGGGCCGCCTGGAGGCCTTCCCGGTAGGTCACGGGCAGGCGCCCCTCG
>NZ_JBWGQW010000232.1:0-581 GCF_056332225.1 Thermus sp.
AAGCTCCCTGGCCGAGGTGCCCCGCTTGAGGTGGGGTAGGGCCAGCCGGAAGAAGTCCTGGTAGCGAGGGTCTTCGGGGGAGCTTCCCGAGAGGCGGAAGCGGGCCTCGGGGGAAGGGAGGAAGGGGCGGTAACGCTCCAGCTCGTCCTGCAAGGTGGTGAGGGAAAGGAGTACCCTTTCCGTGGGCCAGTTGAGGCGTTCCTTGTACTTGGGCTTGGCCCCGGGGAAGAACTCAAAGCTTCCCTGCCGGGCCAAGAGCAGGGCCTGCAGGGTGGCTTTGGCGGCGAGGGGCGGCAGGGGTTTGCCCTTCTGGTCCACCGAGCGGATGTGCCCGGGCTTGAGGTAAAGGGTGGTGGGCGGGATGTCCTTAAGGTTCCAAACCTCCAGGGCCCCTTCCTTGTGGGCGAGGAGGGAGAGAAGCTCCCCCAGGGGCATGGAATCCAGGCTTCCGAATAGGGCCATGGCCACCTCCTTCCTAGATCGCAGGCTACGCCCTCCCTTTGAAAGCGCTGTGAAAACCCCTATAATCGCTCCTCGTGCTGGTGCGCCCCGCCCTCCTTCCCTCCTGGCCCCCGGGGTCT
>NZ_JBWGQW010000233.1:0-580 GCF_056332225.1 Thermus sp.
ACGCCTACGCAGTTGCGGCATCCCCTTCTTCTTCCCGGGCAGAAGGCGCTCCAGGACCTCCCAGGTCTCCTCGTAGTGGCCGAGGGACCACATCCAGGCCGCCCAGGTTTGGGCCCGCCGCAACCCTTCCCCGTAGGCCCAGCCGTCCCCGTAGGGCAGGAAGAACGCCCCCCCGAAGAGGTGGATCCCCTCGGGGGCCAGGCGGATGGCCCCGGAGAGGCGCTCCGGGGTGAGGGTCTCCGCGAAGGCCTGAAGCTCCGCCTCCACCTCGGGCGGGGGCGGGGCGTCCGGGGAGAGGGACTGGGCCCCCTCCCCCCGGAGGAAGCGGAGGGCGGCCCGGGCCCCCTCCAGGTCCACCATCGTCTCAAAGACCTCCGCCAGCGAAACCTCCTGGAACCACGCCTTCTTCTCCATCGGCGAACCTCCTTCCCCGCCCCTGGGGGCGGGGTCATGACCAAGGGGGAAAGCCAAACGAACCCCCGGCCCTCGCGGGGCCGGGGGTTGGGATCCACCTGACTTGGTCTGCTATATATATAACCCAAGTTGCTACCTATCCCTGGGCCTGAAAAAATAGTGGCCG
>NZ_JBWGQW010000234.1:0-579 GCF_056332225.1 Thermus sp.
CAAAACCTCCCCCCGCCCTGGAGGCTCCATCTTTCCCCCACCACGGGGGCCTGGGCCCTGGACTTGCGGGAGGGATGGGAGGTGGCCGTGGAAGCCCTAGCCGGGAGGACGCGCTATCTGCTCCTCTTCCCCGCCCTCGAGGCCCGGGCCTGGCTTGAGGCCGCCGGGAAGGGGCTGGTCCCCCCCGAGGAGCTGAGCGTGTGGAGGCGGGGCGAAACGCCCTTCACGGCCAGGGGGTGGGAGGAAGCCCTGGCCCGCCTGGGGGAGGTGGCCCATGCGGCCCGTTGACGCGGTGGGCAGGTACCTGTGGGAGCTGGGGCTAGACATCTACACGGACCCCGCCCTTCCCCCTGACTGCCTGGTGGTGCGGGATGGCCCCTTTACCCGCGTCTTCTCCCCTGGGGAAGTGGCCGCCCTAGCCCAAGCCCTCCTGGCCCTGGGGGCGATGGACCGCAAGGGGCGCCCCGTGCTCCTCAAGGAGCGGGAGCTGACCCCCTGGGGGTGAGAGGATGAGTGCCGATGGGAACGCGAAAACCAAACGCTTGCGCCGCCGTAAACCCGGCGACCTGGGGCAGTTGC
>NZ_JBWGQW010000235.1:0-579 GCF_056332225.1 Thermus sp.
CCTGCCCGGAAGGGCGGCCTTCGGGAATCAGAGATCGGCGAGCTCCGCGAAGGTTACCTTCCGGGCCACCTCTTCCGAGGTGAGGGCCATGAGGGGGTCCTTCGCCTCGGCGAGGGCCTCGAGGGCCTGGAGGGCCCTCTTCCCCCTTGGCCTCAGGGGAAAGAGGAAGCCTTCGAAGCTCTGGACCACCATGTCCCCCAGGTGCAGGTGGAGGCGGAGGCCTTTGAAAGGACTCCTCCCCCTGGGCCTCTTTCCTAGCCCCTCGAGGCGCTTCACCAGGAGCCTGAGTTCGGTGGCCCAGAGGGCGTAGGGGAGGGGGTCCACGCCGTAGAGGTTCTCCAGGAGGCGAAGCTGGCGCAAGGGGGTGGGAGGTTCCCCCAGGCGGTCCAGGAGGCCCTCCACCCTCTCCAAGAACCCTAAGAGGAGGGCCCCCGCCCCCACGGCGGGGTCCAGGACCTTGAAGCTCAGCAGAGCCTCTTTGGCCCTAGCCCGCTCCTCGGGGAAGAGGGCCTCCACCTCGCCCTCCGCCAGGGCGTAGGCCTTTTCCAGGGGAAAACCCTCCCGGTGGAGGCGCTCGGC
>NZ_JBWGQW010000236.1:0-566 GCF_056332225.1 Thermus sp.
CTGGAGCGCCAAGCTCCGGAGGTGCGGCATGAAGAGGATGTTGTGGCTGCTCATGGCATCGGCGATGGCTCTGGCCGCTCCGGCCACCCAGGGGAAGCTCGCGGTGAGCGCGGCCTTCCCGCCCAAGGTCCTGCCGCCCAGCACGGTCCTCCTTCTGGAAGACGCCAAGGGCACGGCCCTCTGGGAGAGCGGCAAAGGGATGCTCCCAGGGGCCGACCTGCTGGACAAGGCGGCCTACGTGGTCTTCAAGCTCCCCAAGGCCACCTACCGCTACCCCGTGGTCAAGAAGGGCATGGCCTTGGAGGAGCTCGAGGTCAAGGTGGGGAAGCGGATCTACACCTTGGGCACCCTCCTCAAGAACCGGCACGTGGCCTTGGGCAAGAGCGGAAACCTGGTGCCGGTGAGGGCAACCTCTGCGCTGGCTCCCAAGAAGCCCTAGGCGGAGGAGGCCCCCTTCGCTAAGTACCCCACCGCGGCTTTTGCCGCGGTGGGGGCCCCCAAAGAGCTTTCCCACCGATATTCCGCACCCCTCTTTCTTGGCCTTAGGATTTTGGGATGGAAACCAC
>NZ_JBWGQW010000237.1:0-565 GCF_056332225.1 Thermus sp.
GACCCCCTTCCCGCTCGGGCTCCATTCCCCGTAGGAGCCCAGGGCCTCCACCACGCGGCGCGCCTCGGGGGGTAGCTCCCCGTTGAGGGAGAGCCCCTTCCAGTCCAGGTCCACCCCGCACACCCCCTCCCCGAGGAGGAGGGCCAGCCCGTGGTAGCGCCCCGTCCCCAGGGCGGCCAAGGCGGCCTCGAGGGGGCCCCAGTCCTCGCGGCGGTTCACCCGGGCCCTACGGCCATCCCCCCGGTAGGGCACCTTGGTCTTCTCGCCCTCCCGCTCCTCATACCGCCACACGGCCCAGCGGTGCTCCTCCCGGAGGGAGGGCGGGATGTGGAGGGGGGCCGTGGTAAACTGGTCTTGACGCGGCACGGCAACCCCCTAGCGCCCCCGCCCCTGGGCGGGGGCGGGGGTTTTATCGCGCTCCTCCTCCTCGGAGAGGAGCCCGAAGGTCCTCAACCCGGCCATGACCACGCTAGCGCGGTCCTCCGGGGCCAAAGAGCCGAAAACCCGGGCCGCTTCCACGGGAAGCCGCACCCGGGCCACCAGAGAGATGGACTGCCGTTCTTGC
>NZ_JBWGQW010000238.1:0-563 GCF_056332225.1 Thermus sp.
CCAAGAGGAGGCTGGCTTGAGGATCCCCCTCGAGGTGGTTGGGCGTTGTCCCCCCTCCGGCTTCACGCCAGGGCGTTGGGACTATGAATGTTGCACGGCAACCCCCACCCCGGCCCCGCCACAGCGGATCGCCGTCCTGGACGGCAAAAACCGGGCCTTGGCCTGGGTCGTGAACCTCCTCCGGCAGACCCTGGCCGAGACCCCGGAGGACGACTCCCGCCGGGCCCCCCTCCAGGACCTCCTGGCCCTGGCCGAGGAGAAGGGCCTGGAGGCCGGCCCCCTTCGCTTCTTCCTCCTCCTCGCGGCCCTGGGCCGGCGCCATCTCCGGGAGACCGCGGGGACGAAGGCGGTGAGGAAGGCCGCGCAAGTCGCCTACCACCTCCCCGTGGACCTGCTGGCCGCGTACCTCCAGGTCCACCGCACCACCATCTGGCGGTGGACCGAGCGCCTGGAAGAGGCCGGGCTGGTGCGGTCCCGGACCCACGCTGGAGGCGGCCCAGGGTGAAGGGGATGACCCCGCCCCGGTCCGGTCCCTTAGGCCCGTAGACCCGGAGGTTCGGAAC
>NZ_JBWGQW010000239.1:0-562 GCF_056332225.1 Thermus sp.
GTCCGGCGAGGAGGAAGGTCTGCTCCCCCCTCCTCCCCTCCGCGAGGGTGAAGAGGAAGGGTCCCCGGACCTCGGTCTCCACCGGGAAGAGGCCCTCGGGCAGGGGCGGAAGCCCCGGCCTCGCCTTCAGGTAGGCCTCCCGCCACCGCCCGAGGAACGCCCCGTTCTCGTAGGCCCGTCGCCTCAGGGCGGAGAGGGCCTCGCGTGAGGCCACGGCCAGGAAGGCCTCCCTGGTCTTCTCGGCTTCCAGGCCGGGGGCGGCGAGGACGAGCGCCTTCCCGTAGTAGACTCCCGCGGGTCTGCCTTTCACGCCGAGGACCGCCACCCCGAGGACCCTGGCGTTTTCCTTTCCCAAAAGCTCCAGGCCCAGGCGGGCGATCCCCCCTTCGGGGGCTTGCGCCCCCCGGAGGAGGGCGAGGAGGGCTTCCCGCTCGTGGGGGGTGAGGGAGCCCTCGAGGCGCCGGAGGACCCTTTCCACGCTCTGGGGACGGTCGAGAGTGCAGGTCTCCTTCACGTCTACATTCTGCCCGCGCTAGGATGAGGATAGGAAAACCCCTGCCCC
>NZ_JBWGQW010000240.1:0-560 GCF_056332225.1 Thermus sp.
GCCAGCGGGGCTTACCGGCTTTGGGCCAGGCCATCGTGGAGCGGCTTATGGGCCTCTTCGGCGCCCAAGAGGGGGTGCTCCTCGCGGAAAGCGCGGGGAGGGCGGAGGTGCTCTTTAGCACATGTCCCCTTTCCGAGGAGCTCCCCCGCCCCAACCTTCTGGAGCGGGCCCTGGAGGAGGAGGCCCCCTTGGGCGTGGAGGCCCTGACGCCCGCGGACTGCGCCCTGGCGGAAGCCCTGGGCCTGGAAAGCGCCCTGGTGGTGCCCTTCCGCGCCGAGGGGTTTAGGGGCGCCCTCCTCCTGGGTTACCGGAAGAGGCGGCGCTTTTCCCAGCGGCTTCTTGACCGCATGGGCCAGGTGGCTACCCTTCTGGCCTTGGTCCTGGAGAAGGGGCGGTTTTTGGCCCTTTTGGAGGCGGAGGAGGAGCGTCTCAAGGCTCTTCTGGAACACTCCCAGGACGTCGTCTACGTGCTGGACCAGGAGGGGAGGATCCGCTTCGCCAGCCCGAGCGTGCAGGTGCTTTTGGGCTACGACCCCGAGGGCTACAAGAAGGTCCCGGTT
>NZ_JBWGQW010000241.1:0-560 GCF_056332225.1 Thermus sp.
CCCTCCTCCACCTGGTGCGCACGGGGGAGCTCCCCGAGCCCGTGGAGGTGGCGCCGGGGTACCACCTGGTGCCCTCGGACCTCTCCCTGGCCCTGGCGGAGATCGAGCTGGCCCAGAAGCCCCTGGGGGAGGTCCTCCTCCGGGGAGCCCTGGGGTCCCTGGAGGGCCGCTACGACTACGTGCTGGTGGACTCCCTCCCCTCCCTGGGCAAGGTGGCGGTCATGGCCGCCCTGGCGGGGGACGGCCTGATCGTCCCCGTGGAGGTGAGCCCCAAGGGCCTCCAGGCGGCGGCCACGGTGCTGGGCCTGGCAGAGGAGTACCTGGCCTCCCTGAAGCGCCTGGACCCCAGGGCGGGAAGGCTCAGGCGCTTCGCCGCCCTCTTGGTGCCCACCAAGTACGACCCCAGGACCGCCACGGGAAGGCAGGCCCTGGAGGCCATCCCCCACGTGGCGGGGAGCGTCCCGGTGGCCCCCGCCCTCTCCCTCCGGCCCGGGGTCTACGGGAAGGCCACGGACGGCCAGGTGCCCCTCCACCGGGTGGGCAACCCCGAGGCGGTGGCG
>NZ_JBWGQW010000242.1:0-557 GCF_056332225.1 Thermus sp.
CCGCAGGAGGTAGCCTCCCAGGGAAGGGTTCGCCTCCTCGCCCAAGACCACGCCCTTGGGAAGGCCCCCTTCCAGCCCTGAGGCGTACCCGAACCGACCCTCCCCTACTCCCTGGGCCACGGTGGCGAGGAGGGTTCCCTCGTCCTTGAGCTTGGGGAGGTAGAGGTAGGTGGCGAAGTCCTCCCAGAGCCTCCTCAAAGGGAGGACGCCTTCCGGCTCGGCCACGCCCCAGAAGCCGTAGCGCTCCAGGGTCTCCTCCAGGAAGGCAGGGTGCCACTTGGTGAGGACCAGCCCCTCGCTCTGGACCTTGGCGGCCACGCGCTCCACGGGGTTTCCGCTTCCCTGAAGGCGGATGGCGTTGAGTTCCAGGTCGGGGACCTTGGGGTCGGGCTGGTGGAAGGCGAGGAGGTGGCGGTAGGCCTCCTCGAGGCGCACCTCCAGGGTCTCGTCCGCCTGGCGGAGGCGGCTTTCCACCTGGCGCACGTCCCCCGCCCCCAGGTTCAGGCTCTCCCGATCCTCGTAGATGGAGCGCCAGGCCAGGTACTGCCGCGCCGCCT
>NZ_JBWGQW010000243.1:0-554 GCF_056332225.1 Thermus sp.
ACTCCCTCATCAAGCTGGTGCCTCCCCAGCAGAGCGAGAACGAGGCCAAGGTCATGGACGCGGTCATGGCCCGGCTCAAGCGGGCCATCTCCCCACCGGAGCGCGAGCCCCTGGTGGGCCTCGTGGTCATCCACCACGCCGCCAAGGGGAACGGCGGCCCCCGGGGCTCCGGGGCCATCGCCGCCAACGCCGACCACATCTTCCGCCTGGAGCCCAAGAGGGAAGGGGAGGAGGACTGGGGCCTCCTCCTCTACGAGCGGGGCCGGGGCGACGTGTGGCGGGAGGTGGAGGAGGTCCTGCGGGTGCGGGTGAGGGGGCTTCGCCGGGCGGGGCCCGCCCCCAGGGAGACTAGGGAGTCCAAGAGGGCTTCCAAGAGGGCCAGGAACTCCTATATCCAGAAGGCGCGGGAGCGCTTTGGCGGGCGGACCTTCTCGGAGGAGGAGCTTTACCGCTTCCTCGCGGAGGAGGGGCACCCCAATCCCCGGAACCTCATCAGCATGTGGGGGTCGCGGGAGGAGCTTGTGTCCACCGGGAATGGGGGGCTTTGCTTTAGA
>NZ_JBWGQW010000244.1:0-554 GCF_056332225.1 Thermus sp.
GGAGGAACGCGCCCGCCTTGCCGCCCTCGCCCGTTAGGCTCCACCGTCTCTTCCTGGACGCCAACGTCCTCTTCGCCGCTTGCTGGCAAGAGGGGCGGGCACGAGCCCTTTTGGAGCTGGCGCCCAGGGCCAAGGTCCTCCTCCTCACCTCCCCCCACGCCCTGGAGGAGGCCCGGCGCAACCTGGAAGCCAAGCGGCCCGAGGCCCTGGACTGCCTCCAGCGGATACGGGAAGGGGTGCAAATGGTCCCCGAGGCCCCGATGGCGTTGGTGCGGAAAGCGCTGGCGGAAGGCCTACCCCTCAAGGATGCTCCCATCCTGGCGGCTGCCTGGAGCGCCGGCGCCGAGGCCCTGGTGACCGGGGACCAGCGCCACTTTGGGCCCCTCATGGGGAGAAGGGTGAGGGGGCTCTGGGTGGTTTCGCTGGCGGAGGCCCTGGCGGGGGTGATGGACCTCTTGGAGGGCAAGGGTTAGGCTCATAGTTAGGCTCATAGTTAGGCTCATAGAGGATTGAAACGCTCCGGGAGTGAAGGCCAGCACCTGGCCCGATAGGGG
>NZ_JBWGQW010000245.1:0-551 GCF_056332225.1 Thermus sp.
CTCCAGGTCAAACATGGGCAGGCCCCACATGTGCCAGTAGACGTTGTAGGGGCTGGGGTCGTCGGTGTACTCGATGGAAACCGCCCAGCCGTTCTGGATGATGTAGCGGATCTGGGCCTCGATCTCCTCGTCGGTGAGGTCCGGCAAGTAGGAAAAGGTTCCTTGGGTGATCCTCATGGCTTACCTCCCTTTCTTTAGCTCGGGGTGGGCAGGACGTCGGGGGTGTCGGTGGAGGCGAAGTCAAAGGTGACGCTCCCCCAGGTTTCCAAAGCGGCGGCCAGGGCCTTGGAGTGCTGGGCCGCCTTCTTCAGGATCTCGGGGCCTTCCGCCAGGATGTCCCGGCCCTCGTTCCTGGCCTTGACCATGGCCTCGAGGGCCACCCGGTTGGCCGTGGCCCCCGCCTGGATGCCCATGGGGTGGCCGATGGTACCGCCCCCGAACTGCAACACCACGTCGTCCCCGAAGAGGGAAAGGAGCAGGTGCATCTGCCCGGCGTGAATCCCCCCGGAGGCCACGGGCATGACCGCCGGCAGGTAGGCCCAGTCCTGGTC
>NZ_JBWGQW010000246.1:0-551 GCF_056332225.1 Thermus sp.
CCCTGCCACGACCTTCCAATGGCGTCCTTGAGCTTCACGTCTATCTTGGGCCCGTAGAAAACCCCCTCGCCGGGATCCACCTGGAAGGGAATGTCCATCTCCTGCAGGGATTCGCGCAGGGCGGAGGTGGCCTTCTCCCACAGCTCGTCGCTCCCCACCGACTTCTCGGGGCGGGTGCTCAGGAAGACCTCGAAATCCCGGAATCCGAAGGTGCGCAGGCAATGGAAGGCGAATTCCAGGCACTCCTCCACCTGCTCCCGCAGCTGGTCCTCGCGGCAGAAGATGTGGGCGTCGTCCTGGGTGAAACCCCGCACCCGCATCAACCCGTGCAGAACGCCGGACCTCTCGTGCCGGTAAACCGTTCCCAGCTCGAAGAACTTGAGGGGAAGTTCCCGGTAGGAGCGTGGCCTGGTCTTGTAGATGAGCACGTGGCCGGGGCAGTTCATGGGCTTGACCACGTACTCCATGCCGTCCTTCTCGAAGACATACATGTTTTCCCGGTAGTAGTCCATGTGTCCGGACTCGTGCCACAGGCGACCCCGGAAGAGGTG
>NZ_JBWGQW010000247.1:0-549 GCF_056332225.1 Thermus sp.
GCAATCTCCGGCACCATTTTCCGCACCTCCTCTCTCACGGTACCGGCTATGACCTGGGGAGAGGCGTTGGTCTGGGCGGTAACGTTTACCGCAATGTTCACCACCGGGGCTCCTCCTCCGGGCGTGGCCGGGGCGGGAAGGGGTTCCCCGGAGGGAATCATGGCCGTAGGAGGAACCTGCCCCGGTTGCAGGGTAGCGGGAAGGCCCAGGGCGCCCAGGATGTCCCTCCCGGAGGCGATGGCCTCCTGAACGCTACGGGGCGCCCTGAGGAAGTGGGCCATTACGGAGCTGACGTACTCCCGCACGCTGGGGTATCCCCCGGCCTGCTTGGCCCCGTACCCCATGAGGATTGCGTCTATGGGGCGGTTCACATTCAGGAAGTCGTCCTTAGGCCCAGCGTACCAGATGGCGGCGAGGCGCTTCAGAATCTCCAGGTTGTCTACCGGGCGCCCCGCTTTTTCGTATCTCTGTACCAGTAGGTCCCGGTACTGGCCGAGCTTTTTGGAGGCGATGGTTACCTGAAGGGCGGGGTTCGCTAAAAACTCCGCC
>NZ_JBWGQW010000248.1:0-549 GCF_056332225.1 Thermus sp.
AGCGGATTCTAGCCTGGGCTCAGGATGTGCGGGTCCCCGAGGACCTGGCCCTGGACAAGGTCTACTGTCACGAACTGGGCCACGCCTACATGGACACCGCCGACCTCCACCCCGACCCCTATGGGAGGCCCTGGGGCCGGGTGGTGGAGGAGAGCCTGGCCAACCTGGTGGCCTTCCGATGCTTCCAGGGGGCGGAGGCCCTCTGGGTAGCCCGGATGATTCGGAAGCAGCCTCCCGAGTACCGGGGCTATGCGGCTGTTGCCACCCACCCCTTTCTCTTCCACATCGACCTCCCCTTTCGGCGGTGGCATCCCGTTTTCCGGGAGGATTACCTGCGCTGGCTCCACAGATATGACTTTCCGGGCCGGCTTCTCCCTCTCCTTCTCTTCCCGTCCCCTCTGGACGTCGGGAATCTGAACCTCCAGGCCTGGCAGAAAACCAAGCAGCTCGGTCTTTGGCAGCACCCCGAGGCAGAGTGGGCCTGGAAGGCCTTCGCCCGGCTCCTCCTGGAGGAGGCCGTCAGGGCCTAGAGCCTGGTAAGAAGGCAAC
>NZ_JBWGQW010000249.1:0-548 GCF_056332225.1 Thermus sp.
GATTCATACCAGCAGCACCCCAATAACACAATATTCCGGCTCGAGCCGCCTGACCCGCCCAGCTCGCCTGATTCTGAGCCGCCCGCCCGCTAAAAGCCCGGTCAAGGCCATCTGGGATGGCTTCCGCATGAGCAAGGCCTGGGGTGAGGCGCTCGAGACCTACGATCTGCCCCACGAATAACCTGGCGATAAACACCTGCGGCGGGTTCTCCCCGCCGCTTTTCGTTCAAGACGATCCGGCCTCAACCGACGCGCACCGTGGGCTCGTTGCCGGGCTTCCACTTGATGGTGCAGCCAATGGCGTTGGCCTCGGTAACGGGCGGTTCCTGGCCCTGTACCAGCGCCGCCAGCACCCGATCGAGGGTGTGTTCCGTAACGGTGGTGGGGTCTTTGGGCGTATCGTTTACCCGGCCGTGGTAGCGCAGCTTGCGGTTTTGGTCGAAGACGAAAATCTCGGGCGTGCGCAAGGCTTTGTAGGCTTTGGCGGTGGCCTGGGTTTCGTCGAGCAGATAGGGGAAGTTGAAGCGGTGTGCATGAGCGAACGCGCG
>NZ_JBWGQW010000250.1:0-546 GCF_056332225.1 Thermus sp.
GTCCACCCCGCGGGCCTTGAGGAAGGCCACCTGCTTGGGAGTGGGGGGGAGGCCCTCCATGGAGCCCTTGAGGAGCCCCCTCGCCCGGGCTTCCACCTCCTCCTCGGAAAGCCGCCCCGCCTCCTCCAGGGCCCGGGCGAAGCCCTCGGGGTCTTCCTTCGCGGCTGCGAGGAGGGCCTTGGCCGTCTCCCCCTTCCATCGGGCGAGGGCCTCGAGGGCCTCCTCCCCGAGGGGGGAGAGGTGCCTCAGGTGGCGGAGGGCCCAGGCCCGGTACGCCAGGGGGAGAGAGAGGAGGAAGCCCTCGAGGGCGCCCCGCTCCTCCTCCAGGGCCCGCCTGCCCCCGTTGGCGAGCCGATGGGCCTCCTCGTTGCCCTCCCGCGGCAGGTGGCGGAGCCCCAGGAAGAGGGCAGACTCCCGGGCTACCCCGAGGAGGGCCCGGGCGGCCCGTTCCAGGGGGGAGGCGGTCTTTCCCGTGAGGTTGAGGCGGTCCACCACGCCCTTGCTGTCGGACTCCGCCAGGAAGGGCTTGCCGAGGGCGAGGCCTAG
>NZ_JBWGQW010000251.1:0-540 GCF_056332225.1 Thermus sp.
GCTCAGTACACGTGAAAGCCCTTTAGCCCCGCCTCCTCCCCCCACTGGACCTCCACCGCCTCCACCCGGGCGAGGCGGGGGCCTTGCTTGAGGTGGTGGAGGAAGGCCTCGAGGGCCTCCTTAGGCCCCTCGGCCACCACCTCCACCCGGCCGTCGGGGAGGTTTTCGGCGTAGCCCGAAAGGCCGAGCTCCAGGGCCTTCTTCTGGGCGAAGGCCCGGTACCCTACCCCTTGCACCCTTCCCTTGACCAAGGCCACGAGGCGCGCCATGGGCCTGTTATACCACCTGGGGTTGCCACGCGGTTTTCATCTCCCTTCCCTATGCTGAGGGAGGATGCGGCGGGGCCTTCTCCTCGGGCTTTTGGGCGTGGCCCTTTTCCTCCTCCCGGCCTGGCCTCCCCTCCTCCGGGGGGTGGTGGGGTGGGCCTTGCCCCTTTTGGGCTTGGAAGGGCGGGTGGGGAAGGTGCGGGGGCACCTCCTCTTTGGCCTCCGCCTCGAGGGGGTGGACCTCAAGGGGCAGGGCCTCGCCCTGAAGGCCCAG
>NZ_JBWGQW010000252.1:0-538 GCF_056332225.1 Thermus sp.
CGGCGTTCCCCGAAACTCGCGCACGCTCAGGCATGGCCTACCCCCTCCTTGGTCTTCACCCGGACCCGGGCGATGGGCTCAAGGCGGGGCGGGTTCCCCGTCCACACGCCCAGGAGCTCCACCTCCCTCGCCTCCGGCCAGCTTTCGGCCAGGAAGGTCAGGCGCTCCACAAGCCAGGCCTCGAGGGCCGGGGCGTTCTGCCTGCCCCAGAAGGCGGCGTGGGCCTCGAGGTCTTCCTCCTCCGGGACGGCCAGGGCCCAGTAGAGCACCCGGCCATCCGCCACCACCCGGAGCTTGGGCGGGCGCATGGCCCGCACCTTGGCGGCCAGGGCCGGGGCCAGGGCGATGAGCTTCCGCCACGGGCTCACAGCTCCACCTCCACCTCGTCCTTCTCCGGGACGTGGGGGAGGGGCACGTGGAACACCCGCGCCCCCGTCTTTTCGGCCAGGGCTTCCAGCTCGGAGCGTGCGCGTTCCTCCGGGTTTTGCGATGGGGAAGCCACTTCCGAACGCGCACGGGGTTTTTCCTCTCCAGAAGG
>NZ_JBWGQW010000253.1:0-536 GCF_056332225.1 Thermus sp.
GTTTCTAGCCCTTACCTGTACGACTACACCGTTCGGACCAAGAAGTGGGTTTCGCGGGTCCAGGAGTGGCGGGTGCGGTGGTACCTGTCTTCCTGGCAGACCCGCTGGCGCCCCGCCACGGACAACGACCGCCCCGTGGAGGCCGGGGGGTACGTGACGGCGGAGGGGAAGCGGTACCGGATTCCGGGCCTCGAGGGGTACCTCTCTCCCACGGGGAAGGACATAGAGGCCGCCGAGGGCGACCCCTACGTGAGCTACATCACCCGGTCCATCTCCCCAGGGCAAGCGCCCCTCGGGGGGACGGGAAGGACCGAGGCCAAGGCCTGGTTCAAGCCCCTTAGGGACTGGTGCGCGGAAAGGGGGTTGTGAGATGCGGTGGGTTTGGGCGTTGCCCCTCTTCTCCCTGGTCCTGGCCCAGGCGGGACCCCGGTACGAGGAGTGGACCAAGTACCTCCTCTCGGCCCCGGACTACCGCCTGGAGCAACTCCTGAAGGGGAAGTGGCCCTACCTGGAGGTCCTGAGGAAGGACCGCTACC
>NZ_JBWGQW010000254.1:0-529 GCF_056332225.1 Thermus sp.
CCTTCCCCTTCCCATCCCCAAGGAAAGCGTCCTCCGTGCCCTCCTGGAAGAACGGGAGGAGGGATGAGGTTCTGGGACACCTCGGCCCTCGTACCCCTCTTGGTGCGGGAAGCGGCCACGCCCTGGGTGGAAGGCCTCCTCGCCGAGGACGGGGAGATGGTGGTGGCCTGGGTCGCCGAGGTGGAGGCGGCCTCGGCCCTAGCCCGGAGGAGGCGGGAGGGGGCCCTCGAGGACGAGGCCTTCGCCTTGGCCTTGAAGCGGCTTCGCAGGCTCAAGGCCGCCTGGCACGAGGTTCTTCCCGGGGAAAAGGTGCGCCAGGAAGCCCTCCGCCTCCTCCAGGCCCATCCCTTGAGAACCCTAGGCGCCCTTCAGCTCGCCTCCCTCCTTTTGGCGGCGGAGGGGGACCCGGAAGCCCTCCCCCTGGTGACCCTGGACGCGCGGCTTGCCCTGGCGGCCTCCCTGGAGGGGGTTTCCGTGATGGCCCCCGCGCCTTCGGTATAATCCCCCCATGCTCACCGTGGACCTTTCG
>NZ_JBWGQW010000255.1:0-527 GCF_056332225.1 Thermus sp.
GCCCTCACCCCCCTGCGCACCCCGCGAAAACCCCCGCGAAAACTAGGCCGTGGCATGACCCTCCGACTTTTCGCCGGAGCTTTCACCGGGTGGACCCCGGGGAGGAGCCCACCACTCTTCTCCCTCCACCAGCCCCAGAAGCTCAGAGGCCAGGGTTAGGGAGCCCAGGGCCTCAGCCAGATGAACCCAGTAGGCCAGCCTGCCAGACCGGAGGAGCCAAAGGTAGGCCCTCCGAGCGAGATAGACCACCTCCCGGGGAACCCGCCGGGCCTCCTCCTCCTCCACCTCCTCCAGGGCCTGGTGGAAGAGGAGGGTGAGGGACCTGCTCATGGTGAGGGCCTTCCTCCCCCGGGTGGCCTCGGCCCACTCCACCCACCTGTAGGCCGCCTCCTCGGGGGTGATGCCGAGGCGAGTAGCGTGCTGGAGGGCGTGGCCGCAAAACTCCCGGAGTATCAAGCCGCCCCCCCCCTCAATCTCCAGGGGGTCCTCCTCCTCCAGGGGGACGGCCCCCCCGGCGTAGGCCGCCC
>NZ_JBWGQW010000256.1:0-527 GCF_056332225.1 Thermus sp.
CCTCCACCGCTACCCGGACCTGGGCTTTCGCCGCGAGGGGGAGGCGCTGAGGGTCATCCCCGCCGTCCCGGAGGAGGCCCGCCCCGTCCTGGCCCACTTCAAGCCCGCCCTCCTCCACGCTCTTGAGGACGGGGAGCGGGTGGAGGCCTCCCGGCTCCTCTCCTCCCCCTTCCGGCTCCTCGCCCTCTTGGCCCACGCCCTGGGGGTGGAAAGGGGCGCGGTGCTGACCCTCTGGGGGGAGGAGGAGCCCCGCCGCTACCTGGCCCCGGGGGAAAACCTGGCCCCCCACCTGGTGTGGGCTGAACGGAACCTTCCCCCGCCCCGCCGCCTTCACCTGGCCGCCACGAGCGGGGGGTGGAGCGTGGACCTGGTGGCGGGGTGGGAGGTGGCCCTCGAGGCCCGGCTGGCGGGGGCCACCCTCCTCCTCCTCTGCACGGGAGGGAGGATGGAGGACTACCTCCGGGCCGCCGCGAAAGGGAGCGTCCACCCTGAGGAGCTGGCCCTCTGGATTCCCGGGACCCCCCCCG
>NZ_JBWGQW010000257.1:0-522 GCF_056332225.1 Thermus sp.
ATCCATTCCTCCCTCGCGGCCTCCTCCCCCACGGCCAAGACCCTGGCCTCGTAGTGGGCCCTCAAGGGGTGGAGAAGGTCAAGGGGGATGGGCACCGCACGCCTGGAGCGGGGTGTCTTGGGGCTGGACAAGAGCCCCCCGGCCCCAAGCTTTACCCAGGCCCGGCTCACATGGATTTCCCCGCGCTCAAAGTCCACATCCTTCCACTTGAGGCCCAGGGCCTCTCCCTTTCTCAAGCCCGTGGAGAGGAGGAGGCGGAAGAAGAGCTCAAGGGGGTGGCCCTTGGCGGCCTCGAGGAGGGCCCTCACTTCGGAGGGCTCGAGGGTCCTGCCCGCCTTCCTGGGAGCCTCCTCCTTGGAGCTCACCCTGGGGGGCCTGAGGGAGGCCAGGGGGTTGCGGGCCAGGAGCTCAAGCCTTACCGCCTCCTCAAAGAGGGCCTTGAGGAGGATAAACACCTTCCTGAGGGTCCTCTCCACATAGCCCTCCTGGGCCAGGGTGTGCAGGGTGCCCTGGATGTGCAGG
>NZ_JBWGQW010000258.1:0-518 GCF_056332225.1 Thermus sp.
CCCTTGGCCTTGTGGGCGGTGGAAGCCACCACAAGGGCCTCCTCTTCGGGAGTTCTGGCGTTTCGAAGCATCCTTGCGAGTTCGGCCAAGGGGTACCTCTTGGCGAGGGAAAGGAGGACCTTGGCCCCGGCAAAGCCCGCTTCGGCCAGGAGGGAGAGCTCCTCCCAGGTGGAGATGGCCGCAAGTTCGGGATGGGGGCGAGGACGGTAGTAGCCAGAACGCAAGGCTTCGGCATCTTCCAATAGCCAGGCGAGTTCTTCGGTACCGCCCACCACGTGGGCTTTCCCCCCGTGGACCTCGTAGAAGTGCAAGATGGCCTCCACGAGCCCGGCGTTGGTCCTGGCGAGCAAGGCGAAGGGAGGCGAGGGGAGTTCGGCATCCACCCTGGTGGGCCAGGGGGCCTTTCCCTCCATGAGGATGGGCCTGGCTACGTGGGGCAAGGAGGTGAGGCGGTACACCGCCAAGGCCACCTCAGGGCCGAAGCGAAAGCTCCAAGAGAGGGTGCGGGTGACCGAGGG
>NZ_JBWGQW010000259.1:0-517 GCF_056332225.1 Thermus sp.
CTCATGCGGGCTCTGAAGCGCGCTGAGCAAGCCCTGAACTCCAAAGACGATGCCACGGCCATCCGGGCGGCTCACGCCATCGCCACGGTGGTAGGGAGCGTGGTCAAGCTGGTGGAGGTGAGTGAGCTTCAGGCCCGGGTGGAGGAGCTTGAGGCCAGGGTGGCCGAGCTGGCCGGAACTAAAATGCGGTCAAGGAGGACGGCGTGAGGAGGCTGGAAAGCATCTTGGACCGGCTAGAGGAGGCGCTGGAAGGGGGCGAGGGACCTACCCTAATCACCATCACCTACGAGCGGCCCGATGGGCCACCCCTGGAGCCTTCGGAGGAAGCCAAGCGCCGGGCCATCCGCGAGGCGAGGAAGCGGGGTAAGACCTACGCCGTGGCTTACCCCGAGGTGGGGGTGGAAGAAGGCTTCTAACCCCTGCCGTTTTCCAGAGAAGGGGCCGGGTACCTTCCCGGCCCTTTCTCTTCTCACCAAAGTTGAGTCGGGTGATGAAGACCTGGCGGACAACTTGTCCG
>NZ_JBWGQW010000260.1:0-515 GCF_056332225.1 Thermus sp.
GGGCCCAGGCGGAGCGCTTCGCCCACGTGTGCTTCTCCGACTTCACCCACGACCCCACCCTCACCCTGGCGGAGCGGCTTTCGGTGGTGGCGGTCCTCGAGGGGGCCCGGTTCCCCGGGAAAAGGCTGGTCCTGGAACATGGGGGCCGCGCTTGGGAGGTGGACCCCTGGCTCACCCTCGAGGAGGCCAAGGCCATCCCGCCCCTAAGGGGCCAGGTGGACCCCGTGCGGGCCTTCGTGGAAAGCCTTTGAAGGAGGTTTGGATGAGCCAAACGGCGCTACTCTTTCTTCACGCCCTCTCCCCCCTGCACGCGGGGACGGGGCAAGGCATCGGGGCCATAGACCTGCCCATCGCCCGGGAGAAGGCCACGGGCATCCCCTACCTGCCGGGAAGCTCCCTAAAAGGGGTCCTGCGGGACCGGGCCGCTTCCTGGGACCGGGACACCCTCTTCGCCGTCTTCGGTCCGGACACGGAGAGCGCCTCCGAGCACGCCGGGGCGGTGCAGGTGGGGGACG
>NZ_JBWGQW010000261.1:0-515 GCF_056332225.1 Thermus sp.
CCCAAAAACCGGCTTGGCTTCCTGGTGGACGTGATCCGGGACGAGAGCGGCAAGTACGCCCGCGCCCTCCCCTCCCCCACCGCCCGCAGGACCCAGGCCCGCCTGGAGGAGGAAGAGGCCCGCCGGGTGGAGGAGGAGGCCGAGCGGGAGTGGCAGAGCCTCCCCAAGGAGGCCCGGGTGCGCCGCGCCCTCCAGGTGGCCCAGCTGGTGCTCCGCTCGCGGTTGAGCGTGGGGGAACTGGAGGACCTCGCCCGCCTCATGGAGGAGGACGTCCTGGACCCGAAGGCCCTGGTAGAGGAGCTCAAAGAGGCCTCGGCCAGGGGCGCCTTGGATGAGTGGCTGGATTCCTTCCGTAATAACTTGGGACGTTGAGTATCGGAAGACTTGGGGCGCCGCCCCCGCGCCTCGAGGGGCCCTTCGCCAAGAAGAGCCCTTCCCGAGCACCCATTTGGCCCCTCAGCCGGGTATCGGAAGACTTGGGGAGTTTGGCCTTGGGGATATCGGAAGACTTGGGG
>NZ_JBWGQW010000262.1:0-515 GCF_056332225.1 Thermus sp.
GCGTCCATCCTTCCTGGCAACAGGTAGGGGCGGAAACCGGCCGCATGGCGTGCCGGAAGCCCAACCTCCAGCAAGTGCCGAGGGACCCCGCCCTGAGGCGGGCCTTCCGGCCCAAGGAGGGGCGGGTGCTCCTCAAGGCCGACTACGCCCAGATTGAGCTGAGGATTGCCGCCGCGATAGCCAAGGAGGGGCGGATGCTCCAAGCCTTCCGGGAGGGGAAGGACCTTCACGCCCTCACCGCGAGCTTGGTCCTGGGGAAGCCCCTGGAGGGGGTGAGCAAGGAAGACCGGCAGGTGGCCAAGGCCCTGAACTTCGGGCTCCTCTACGGGCTTGGGGCCGAGGGGCTGAGGAAATACGCCCTCACCGCCTACGGGGTGAAGCTCAGCCCCGAGGAGGCTCAGAGGCTAAGGGCCGCCTTCTTCCAAACCTACCCCGGCCTCAAGCACTGGCACCGTTCCCAGCCCGAGGGGGAGGTGGAGGTGAGGACCCTCCTCGGCCGCAAGAGGAGGACGGCC
>NZ_JBWGQW010000263.1:0-512 GCF_056332225.1 Thermus sp.
GGGCCGCTCCTTCCGCGTTCGCCCCAGGGTCGGTGCCGCCCCTCAGGACCAGGACCGCCCCGTCCTCGGGCGTGGCCCCCCGGCGCTCAAGCCGCTCCGCCCAGAGGGCCACCAGAGCGGGGTGGGTGCCGAGGGGGCGGGCGAGGAGGAAGCGGGCCTTGGGGTACCTGCTCCTGGCCGCCTCCAGGGCCAGGGGCAGGTCGGCCTTCAGGTGCCCCGCCCCGAGGAGGAGGAGGGGGAGGACCACCCCGCCCCCTCCTTTGGCGAGCTCCAGGGCGGCCTCGAGGAGGGTGGGGCTTTGGTGCTCTATGAAGCCTAAAAGCACCTCCTCCCCAAGCCGCCTTTCCAGGCCCTTTTTGAGCCCCTGGGCCAGGGCCTGGGCCCTAGGGTCGGGGGAGCCGTGGGCGGTGAGGAGGATCATGGCAGGGCCTCCTCGGGGATCCCCAAGGGCAGGACCCCCAGGGCCAGGGTGAGGTTTCCCCGCTTGGTCTTCTCTACGAGAAGCCTCGCCC
>NZ_JBWGQW010000264.1:0-512 GCF_056332225.1 Thermus sp.
CCAGCACCTCGTGGTAGTCATGGGAGACGTAGAGGACGGTAATCCCCGCCTCCCGCACCAGGCCCGGGATGAGGCGCAGCATCTCCCGGCGGGTGGGAAGGTCCAGGTTGGAGAGGGGCTCGTCCATGAGCAGCAGGCGGGGCCTGAGGACCAGGGCCCGCCCCAGGGCCACCTTCTGGGCCTCCCCGCCGGAGAGAGTGCGCACGTCCCGGGAGGCCAAGCCCTCCAGGCCCAGGCGCTTCCTCTCCGCGCGAGGCACCCTCCGGGCCTTCAGCCCGTAGGCCAGGTTGTCCTCCACGCTGCGGCGGAAGAGGATGGGATCCTGGAAGATCATGGTCATCTCTCCGGCCAGCCTCCGCCTTTCCCCCCGCCCCAGGGCGGAAAGCCGCTTCCCGTCCCAGAAGACGATCTCCCCCCTGGATGGTTTTTCCAGCAGGTTGATGATGCGGAGCAGGGTGCTCTTTCCCGAGCCGTTGGGCTCCACCACGGCAGTGACCGACCCCTCCTCGATG
>NZ_JBWGQW010000265.1:0-511 GCF_056332225.1 Thermus sp.
GAACCCAAGACGGTGGCAGATCAAAGCCGTCTTAATGAGGCCCTGCAGCGCCTGTCGGAAGAAGACCCGACCTTTCGGGTCAAAGTGGACGAAAGCACCGGTCAGACCATCATCTCCGGGATGGGCGAGCTTCATCTCGATATCCTGGTGGATCGCATGATGCGGGAGTTCAATGTGAGCGCCAACGTGGGCAAACCCCGTGTTGCTTACAAGGAATCCATTTCGCACCAGGCGCAGGCCGAAGCCATCTTTGACCGGATGCTGGGCGGTAAGCCTCAGTACGCACGCGTTGTCCTGGAGGTCGAACCGGCGGATCCGAAAGAGGGCGTACGTTTTGTATCAGCTCTACGCCCCCATACCCTGCTTCCCAACTTTGTGGAGGCAGTGCGCGTGGGGGTGTTAGAGTTGTTGGATGCAGGCGTGCTGGCCGGGTATCCGCTGGTGGGGTTGCAGGTAAGTCTGGTGGATGCGACGATGCAGCCCGATCTATCCAACGAAATGGCTTTTAAGG
>NZ_JBWGQW010000266.1:0-509 GCF_056332225.1 Thermus sp.
ACTGGGCGGCAGGTGGCTTGCAACTCCGGGTTTCCTGTTATAAAACAGGTATCAGAGGGACCTATGACACACTCGTTACCTCAAGGGCAGAAGCGAGTTCTCTTGGAGGCCGCCCGGCTTTTACGCAACGGTCTTTCCCCCACGGTCCACGACCTGACCCGGGCCTTGGGCTTGCGGCCGCAGACCGTGCGCCAGCACCTGGAGGCCCTGGCCCGGAAGGGCCTGGTGGTTCTCCACCCCCAAGGGCACGGCCGCCCCACCCACGTGGAGCTCACGCCAGAGGGGAGGTTGCTTGCGGGCCTCGCTATTCCCTTGGTGGGAAGGGTTCCCGCGGGGCCCCTGGAGGAGGCCCTGGAGGAGGTGGAGGGCCTCATCCCCATCCCCGGCCGACCCAACCTTTTCGCCCTCGTGGTGGAAGGGGACAGCATGGCGGAGTACCTCCTGGATGGGGACGTGGTGGTGGTGGAACGCGGGGTGAGGCCGAGGCGAGGGGAGATCGCCGCCGTGCT
>NZ_JBWGQW010000267.1:0-506 GCF_056332225.1 Thermus sp.
CCGGAAGCCCCACCCGGCCTAGGAGCGCCTCAGGCGTTCCGAAGGCCCGCCCCACCGCCTCCCTGAGGCTGGCCCTAAGGGGGGTTTCCGGGCCCATGCGCTCCAGGACCACCACCGGGAAGGGGAAGGGTTCCTCCAGGAGCCTTTCCAGAAGGAAGGTCTTGCCGCTTCCCGGGGGGCCCACCAGGTTGAGGCGGCCGGGGGGCCTGGCCAGGGCCTGGCGGAGTTGGGCCAGGAAGGCCCTACCCTCCGGGCCCAGCTCGGGGCGCGCCCGGTGGACCCGGGCCACCTCCACCGCCCCCAGGCCTTTAACCTCCTTAGGGCCCAGGGGCTCGGCCTCGGTCCCGGGGGCCAGGGCCAGGGTGGCGGCGTCGGTGAGGACCTCGCCGGGGGCGGCCAGCTTGCTCAGCCTTTCCGCCAGCACCACCGGAGGGCCCACGGCCGTGGGTTCCCCCGCTTGGCCGCTTCCCAAAGGGGCCCAGAGGGCGAGGCCGCTGGCCACCCCC
>NZ_JBWGQW010000268.1:0-506 GCF_056332225.1 Thermus sp.
GGGGGAGACCCGCGGCGTCCTCCTCTTCCAGGAGCAGCTCCTCCGCCTCCTCCACCACGGGGCGGGCCTGGACTGGCCCGAGGCGGAGGCCTTCCGCAAGGCCCTGAGCCGGGCCCGGGACGAGGAGGACCTCGCCCCCTTGCGGGAGCGCTTCCTGGCCGGGGTCAGGTGGCGGCTTGGGCTTGGGGGGGAGGAGGCGGAGGGCCTGTGGCGCATGGTGGCGGGCTTCCGGGGCTACGGCTTCACGGCGAGCCACGCCCACGCCTTCGCCCGCCACGCCTACGCCGCCCTCTGGCTCAAGGCCCACTACCCGGCCGAGTTCCTGGCCGGCCTGCTCAACGAGGCCCCGGGCATGTGGCCCCCAAGCACCCTGCGCCAGGAGGCGAGGCGCCTCGGGGTCCCCTTCCTGCCCCTCTCCGTGAACCGCTCGGGGCTCCACTACCGGGTGGAGGTGGCGGGCGGGGTGAAGGCCCTACGACCCCCCCTCACCCAGGCCAAAGGGGTCT
>NZ_JBWGQW010000269.1:0-505 GCF_056332225.1 Thermus sp.
GCTTCTGCTCCTCCTCCAGGGCCACGGCAAGGCCAGACCCCAGCACAGCCAGACCAAGTCCCCCTCCGCCCTCTCCCGTTTCCTGAATGGGTATTCCTGGCCCACCCGCGCCCTCATCCGCCGGGTCCGCAAGGAGGCCCAGGAAGCCCTGGACCGGGCCAGGAGGAGAAAGGGCCCCAAGCCCCGCCTCCTGGTGGTGCTGGATCTGGTCACCCTGGAAAAGCGGGGCCGCTTCCAGGCCCTGCCCCTCTCCTTTTTCCACGGCAAGTGGGGCCTCCACCTCGTGGTCCTTTACCTCGTCTACGGAGACCTCCGCCTCCCTTGGGCCTACCGCCTATGGCGGGGCAAGGGGGAGAAGCCCCTCTCCTTCCTGGCCCTAAGCCTCCTGGCCTCCCTGCCCCCCTGGATGCGCCGGGCCTTCCGGATACGGGTGGCGGCGGACGCGGCTTTTGGTACGGCCTGGTTCCTCTTTGGGGTGAGGCGGTTGGGCTTTGAAGCGGTGGTG
>NZ_JBWGQW010000270.1:0-503 GCF_056332225.1 Thermus sp.
CTGCAGGGGTCTTTGGGGCTCATCCCGCCCAGAGCCGCCCCATCACCTCGTAAAGGGGTGCGGCTAGAACCCCCTCGCCGAGGGGGAAGGCCTCCGCTCCCGGGTAAACCACGAAGGCCATCTGGGGCCTGAGGTCCTTCAGGGCCTCGTGGAAGCCCCGGGAAGGCCTGGGGTCCAGGCTTCGCTTGACCTCCACGGCCCAGACCCTTCCGCCGGGGAGGAGGAGGACCAAGTCCACCTCCGCCCCCGCCCGGGTACGGTAGAAGAAGGCCTGGGCTCCCTCGGGGAGGACCCGGAGGAGGTTCTCCAGCACGAACCCCTCGTAGCTCCTCCCCACCACCGGGTGGGCCAGGAGGCCCTCGAGGTCCTGGATCCCCAGGAGGGCGTGGACCAGGCCGCTGTCCCTCAGGTAGAGCTTTGGGCTCTTCACCAGGCGCTTGCCCACGTTGGCCTCCAGGGGGGGAAGGCGCCTTAGGAGGTAGAGGTCCACCAAGAAGTCCAGG
>NZ_JBWGQW010000271.1:0-503 GCF_056332225.1 Thermus sp.
GCCCACTCCCGAAGGGTCAGGGCCTCGGGGGCGGTGAGGAGCCCCCGGAAGTGCTTCAGGGCCATCTCCGCCCGCCACGCCTCCGCCTCCCGCTTGGTAGCGAAGGACCGGGTGATTTTCCTGGGCCTCCCCGTGGCCGGGTCGTGGCCCAGGGTGAACTGGGCCATCCACCGCTTTCTCTCCCGGTGGAAGAAGACCGTCCCGGTGCCCTTTCCCGCCCGCCTGCCCACGCCTATTCCTCCTCGGGCTCCCACCAGTAGTGAAGCCTCTTGAGCCCCGCCACCAGGGCCTCCCCGCGCTCCTTGGGGGAGAGGCCCTCGAGGACCCGGAAGAGGTGTTCCGGCCCCCGAAGCCTGACCATGCGGCTTTCCTCCCCCCGGGCCAGGGGCTCCACCCCGAGGATGCTTGTTCTGACCTTCAGGGGAGGGCGCACCTCCCAGAGCCTCCTGCCTCGCATGACCCCATTATCGCGCTTCACGTTGCTCCTTGCCCTCCCCTTGGCG
>NZ_JBWGQW010000272.1:0-502 GCF_056332225.1 Thermus sp.
CCGGAGGAGCCCCGGGGAGAGGCGGAGGCCACGCCCCCTCAGGTGGGGATCAGGGTGGTGGTGCCCTGACTCTCCTCAAAGCCCGCTCCCCTTGGTTCCCTGCCTCCCTCCCTCACCCCGCCCCACCTAGACCTTGGGAGAGGATGCGGCTTGAGTGGGAACGGCGTTGAGAACGGGAAAAAGATTGGCGGGAAGGGCGGGGAGGAGGTCTTAGCTACAAGGTGGTGGTGGGCGGAGGGGGTTTATAGCTAAGATGGTGGCGAGGATGGGTGAGGGACTTGGGCTCGAGGTCTGGGACCACCCGGAGGAAAGGAAGCGGGTGGTGGGCGAGGCCCTGGCGCGCTGGGACGAGGGGGTCCTGAAGGAGGCCTACTGGGCCTACCTGGTCCGCCACCGCAGGAAGCCCGACCGGGGGGCGCCCCTCTACCTCGGCTATTTCGTGCGGTGGCTCGCCCTGAAGGGAAGGCGGTGGCCCCATCTGGAGGCCTCCGACCTCAAGGCC
>NZ_JBWGQW010000273.1:0-502 GCF_056332225.1 Thermus sp.
GTAGATGAGGGCGGGGACCTCCACGAACCAGGGCAGGAAGAAGAGGGGGACGAAGGTGATGACCCGCGCCGTGGGGAAGAGGACCAGGTACGCGGCCAGGACGCCGGAGATGGCCCCGCTCGCGCCCACGGTGGGGACGGTGGAGGCCGGGGCCATGAAGATGTGGGCCAGGCTGGCGGCGAACCCGCACAGGAGGTAGAACATGAGGTACCGGAGGTGGCCCATGCGGTCCTCCACGTTATCCCCGAAGATGAAGAGGGCCCACATGTTGCTGATGAGGTGCCACCATCCCCCGTGGAGGAACATGGAAGTGAAGATGGTCAGGAGTTGGCCAGGGTCAAAGGGGCCAAGGCGCAGGAAGCGCGCCGGCACCACGCCACAGACCAGGAGGACGCGCTGCAGTTGCATGGGGCCGAGGGAACTCTCCACCAGGAAGACGAGGACGTTGACGGCGATGAGGAGCCAGTTGATGAAGGGGAATTCCCGGGAACGGACCGTATCC